>NZ_JAVCVL010000016.1:0-26985 GCF_032917815.1 Clavibacter sp. MX14-G9D
CCTTCGTCGCGCAGCATGCGCGCTCGGCCGCGGTGGCGGAGCAGCTGTGGGCCGCCGCCGAGGACGCGACCGGGATCCGCTTCCGGCCCTGACGGGGGAGCGGCCGCGGCCCGGCAGCCGTCGCCGCGATGCCGAGGTCCCGCGGTCGACCAGTCAGGCGTCGCGCGGCGTCCCGAGCACGTCGTCGAGCGCGTCGCGGAACGCCGCCGTCTCCTCGGGCGTGCCGACCGAGACGCGCAGCCACCCCTCCGGTCCGGTCTCGCGGATCAGCACGCCGCGGTCGAGCAGGCCCTGCCAGACCGCGTGGCGGTCGGGGAAGCGCCCGAAGAGCACGAAGTTGGCATCCGACGGCGCGACCTCGAAGCCGCGTCCGCGGAGCCAGTCGACGAGGGCGTCCCGCTCCGCGCGGAGCGACGCGACCTGCGCCAGGAGCACGCCACTGTGGCGGAGGGCCGCCGTCGCGCTCACCTGCGTGATGCGCGAGAGGTGGTAGGGCAGGCGGACGATGCGGAGCGCGTCGACCACGGCGGGCGACGCCGCCAGGTACCCGAGCCGCCCGCCCGCGAACGCGAACGCCTTGCTCATGGTGCGCGACACGATGAGCCGCGGGTGGTCCGGCAGCAGCGAGACCGCCGTGGGCACGCCCGCGCGCCGGAACTCGGCGTAGGCCTCGTCGATCACGACCACGCCCGGCGCCACCGACAGGACGTGCTCGATCTCGCGCGTGGTGAGCGCCGTGCCAGTGGGGTTGTTGGGCGAGGTGAGGAAGACGACGGCGGGCCGGTGCTGCTCCACGAGCGCGGTCACGTCCGCCAGGTCGAGCGTGAAGTCCTCCTGGCGGCGGCCCGACACCCACGTCGTCAGGGTGTTGCGCGCGTACTCGGGGTACATCGCGTAGTGCGGCGCGAAGGAGAGCGCGACGCGGTCGGTCCCGCCGAACGCCTGGAGGACCTGCTGCAGGACCTCGTTGGACCCGTTGGCCGCCCACACGTTCTCCGGCCCGAGCGGGAGCCCGCTGTCGGCGGTGAGGTAGTCGGCGAGCTCGGTGCGGAGCTCGAGGAACTCGCGGTCCGGGTAGCGGTTGAGGCCGCCGGCGGCCTCGAGCACCGCCTGGCTGATGGCGCGGGCCACCTCGTCCGGCAGCGGGTACGGGTTCTCGTTGACGTTGAGGAGCACGGGCACGTCGAGCTGCGGGGCGCCGTACGGCTCCTCGCCGCGGAGGCCGTCGCGGAGGGGCAGGTCGGCGAGGGTGGTCCTCGACCAGTCGGGGCTCATCGGGTCTCCTCGGGGTGGGCGGGTGTCCATCCTCCCATCGCCCGGGCGCGCGCGGTCGCGGCCACGGCGGACCCCCGGCGGCGCCCCGCTAGGGTGCTGAGGATGCGCTCCCCCATCTCCCGGCTCACCCGCGTCCGGCGACCGGGGGACGTGCACCGCACCGAGTCGTCGCCGCCGCGCTGGCTCCTCCTCTCCCGTCGCTACGGGTCCCGGGCCATCCCCGTGGACCACGACCTCGAGCGCCGGACGGTGCTCGGCTTCCGCGTCGCGATCAAGGTGTTCCGCTCCCCGGGCGCCAACGCCGGGCGCACCCGGTCGTCCGCCCCGGCGGGCGTCGGGTCGGCGGGGCCCGCGGGGAGCGCGGGGAGCGTGGGGAGCGCCGGCACCGCGCCGCCCCGCCCGTCCTTCGTCCTCGTCCACGGGATCGGCGTCTCGTCCCGCTACTTCCACCCGGTCGCCGCCCTCCTCGCCGAGCACGGCGACGTGTACGCCGTCGACCTGCCCGGCTACGGCGAGTCGCCGCGCGTCCGGCGCGACGTGACGCTCGCCGACCACGCGGCCGTCGTCGCGGAGGTGGTGCGCATGCACGGCCTCGTCGACCCCGTGGTCGTGGGCCACTCGATGGGGTCGCAGATCGTCGCCCGGCTCGCCGTCGACCAGCCGGGGATCGCCGACCGCATCGTGCTCATCGCGCCGACGCTCGACCCCCGCAAGCGCGGCGTCGTCCGCGCCGGGCTCGCCCTCGCGCACGACACCCTGCGGGAGCCGCTGCTGTCGAACGCGGTGGTGCTCGGCGACTACTTCCTGCGCTGCGGCATCCGCTACTACCTCCGGCAGCTGCCGCACCTCATCGGCGACCGCGTCGAGGAGCGCGCCGGCCGCATCCGCGCCCGCACCCTCGTGATCGTCGGGCACCGCGACGCCGTCGTCGACCGCTCCTTCGCGCGCGCCCTCGCCTCCGCGATCCCGCGCGGCAGCCTGCAGGTCGCGAACGGACCGCATGTCGTCATGTTCACGGATCCCGTGGGCGTCGCCCGGGCCATCGTCGAGCATGCCCGCGTCGGATGACCCGGCCGGTCCGCGGAGCGCGACCGACCCGCCCACCCCGATGCGCCCCGGGCAGGATGGAGCGGTGACCCCCGACGGACCCGGCGCCCCCGCCCCGCTGTCGGCGCTCCGGAAGGCGTGGGACTGGGCGCTCGACTACGCCTACGTCCTCCGCTGGCAGGTCGCGGCGACCCTGTCGCGCGACGACGCGCACGCGTTCGAGGACGGCCGTGACGACCGGCCGACGATCCTCGTGCTGCCGGGCGTCTACGAGCGCTGGCAGTTCATGCTGCCGATCATCCGCCGGCTGCACGCGCGCGGCCACGGCGTGCACGTCGTCGGCGCGCTGGGCGCGAACACGGGTCGGGTCGCGGAGATGTCGCGGCGCGCCCGCGCCTACCTCGAGGCCGAGGACATCCACGACGTCGTGATCGTCGCGCACAGCAAGGGCGGGCTCATCGGCAAGCACCTGATGGCGTTCGGGGACCCCGACCGGCGGATCCGGGCGATGGTGGCGATCAACGCGCCGTTCCTCGGCTCCTCCTACGCGCGCCTGTTCCCGGTCCGCAGCATCCGCGACTTCTCGCCGCGGAACGCCGCGCTCGTGGAGCTCGGCCGCTCGCGCGAGGTCAACGCGCGCATCACGAGCGTCTTCGCGCGGTTCGACCCGCACATCCCCGGCGGGAGCGCGCTCCAGGGCGCCGTCGACGAGCGCGTCGCGGCGTCCGGCCACTTCCGGATCATGGGCGACGAGGACGTGCTGCGGCGCGTGGAGGCCGCGATCGACCGCGCGGGATCCGCGGGCGACCCGCCCTCCTGACCCGGCACCGCCACGGCGCATACTGAGCGCATGCCCCGTGCCGCCGCCCCGTCCGCCCGTCCCGACGGCCCGGCGGAGGGGAGGTCCGGGGACCCGGCGGACGGCCGCGGGCGCACCGTGCTGGTGGTGGCGGTCCTCGCCTCCTTCGTCGCGTTCCTCGACGGCACCGTCGTGAACGTCGCGCTCCCCGCCATCGGCGACGACCTCGGCGGCGGACTCGTCGTGCAGCAGTGGGTGGTGGACGCGTACCTCATCACGCTCGGGGCCCTGATCCTCCTCGCCGGCTCCCTGTCGGACGCCTTCGGCCGCGTGCGGGTGCTCCGCTGGGGACTCGTCGGCTTCGGCGTGACGTCCCTCGTCTGCGCGGTCGCCCCGACGGCGGAGATCCTCATCGCGGCGCGCGCCGCCCAGGGTGCGGCCGGGGCCCTCCTCGTGCCGAGCTCGCTGGCGCTCATCGCGCAGGCCTTCCGGGGCCCGGCGCAGGCGCGCGCCATCGGCTCGTGGACGGCGTGGACGGGCACCGCCATGCTGGTCGGCCCCGTCCTCGGCGGCGTGCTGGTGGACGCGCTCGACTGGCGGCTCGTCTTCGGGATCAACGTGCTGCCCATCGCCGTGACCCTGGTCCTCCTGGCCCGGCTGCCGCACGATGCCCCGGTCGCGGACGGCACCCGCGTGGACGCGCCGGGCGCGGTGCTCGGCGCCCTCGGCATCGGGGGCCCGGTCTTCGCGCTCATCGAGCAGTCGCGGCTGGGCCTCGGGCATCCGCTCGTGGTGGGGAGCCTCGTCGTCGGGGTCGCGTGCCTGGTGCTCTTCGTCGTGCGGGAGCGGCGGACCCCGCACCCGATGCTGCCGCTCTCCCTCTTCCGCGAGCGGGACTTCCTCGTCGGCAACATCGCGACGGTCGGCATCTACGGGGCGCTGTCGCTCGGCGGCTTCGTCATCGCCGTGTTCCTCCAGCAGACCGGCGGCCTCTCGGCCACGTCCGCCGGCTTCGCGCTGGTGCCCACGACGGTGATCATGCTGCTGCTGTCGACGCGCTTCGGCGCGCTGGCGGGACGCATCGGGCCGCGCCTCCTCATGGGCGTCGGGCCGATCGTGGCGGGAGCGGGCTACCTGCTCATGCTCCGCGTCGACGAGCCCGTCGACTACCAGGGGCAGCTGCTCCCCGGCATCCTCGTGTTCGGCCTGGGCCTGTCGATGACGGTCGCCCCGCTCACGGCGACGATCCTCGAGGCCGTGCCGTCGGCGCAGGCCGGCATCGCGTCGGCCGTCAACAACGCCGTCAGCCGCGTGGCCGGCCTCGTCGCCATCGCCGCCATCGGCGTCGTCGCCGGCCCCGTGCTCGACGTCGCCGCCTTCCACCGGGTCGTGCTCGTCACCGCGGCGCTGCTCATCGCGGGCGGGCTGGTCTCGCTCGTCGGGATCCGCTCCCGGCGCGGGGCCGGGACCCCCGCGGAGCCCGTGGCCGGACGGGAGCCCTCGGGCGGAGCCGCCTGAGCGGTGGGGAGAACCGCCGCGCGCCGGGGTCCGGTACCGCCAGGATGTCCGGGCGCCCGCGCATCGACCGCCCCGGTCGGTGCCGTCGGAGCCCCGCCGCCCGACCGCCCCGCCACCCGACAGGACGACCATGCCCGCACCGCGCACCATCCCGATCACCGCCCCCGCCCGGCGGACCGGTCGCGCCCTCGGCCTCGCGCTGGTCCTCGCCGTGCTGCCGGTGACGGCCGCGCTCGTCCCCGCGGCGCCCGCCGCGGCGCAGGCGGGGTACCGCGTCTGCGGAGGCTACCGGATCATGCCGAACGGCGCGGTCACCGAGGCGTACGTCGTGAAGGTGCGGAAGGAGGGGAGCACCACCTGCGCGGCGAAGGACGCCTTCATCCAGCGCGCCATGCAGGAGGGCAGGGGCCTGGCCTCCGGCTTCTGGCGGATGGAGACCTGCGAGCACGTGGGCGAGGAGCTGCGGGAGCCCACGCACCGGAGCCCGCGGGTCCCGCACCTCGAGGTCCCCGTCGACCCGTGCGAGGGGATGGCGACCAACGTGATCTACCGCGCCGTGCCCTCCATCGACTACCCCCGGCAGGAGCCCGTCATGACGGAGTACCACCGCTGACGAGCGCGGCGTCGGCGGCCGGGACCGCGAGCAGCACCTTCCCGACGTGCGCCGAGGACGCCACGCGGGCGTGGGCGTCCGCCGCGTCGGCGAGCGGGTAGACCCGGTCGACGACCGGGCGCACGGAGCCGTCGGCGACCGCCGGCCACACGTCCGCGCGGATCGCGTCGATGATCCGCGCCTTGTCGTCGGCGTCCCGGGCGCGGAGCGTCGTGCCCCAGACGCGCCCGCGACGCGCCATCAACTGTCCGATCGCGATGCTCGTCGGGGCCCCGCTCTGCGCGCCGATCACCATGATCCGCCCGTCGCGGGCGAGCGCCCGGATGTCGCGGTCGACGTAGTCGCCGCCGATCGCGTCGAGCACGACGTCGGCGCCGTGCCCGTCGGTCGCCGCGAGGAGCGCCGCGACGAAGTCCTCCTGGCGGTAGTCGATTAGGATGCCGGCGCCGAGCGCGCGGCACGCCTCGAGCTTCGCCGGGCTGCCGGCGGTCACGGCCACGCGGGCGCCGAGGCGCGTCGCCAGCTGGATCGCCATGGTGCCGATGCCGCTCGACCCGCCGTGGACGAGGAGGGTCTCGCCCGGCTGCAGCCGGGCGTCGAGCACGACGTTCGACCACACGGTCGCCACCACCTCGGGCAGGCCGGCCGCCTCCACGAGGTCGAGCCCGTCGGGCACCGGCAGGACGTGGCGCTCGTCGACGGCGACGAGCTCCGCGTACCCGCCGCCCGCGAGGAGGGCGCACACGCGGTCGCCGACGCCCCAGCGCGTCGCGCCCGCGCCCACGGCGTCCACGGTGCCCGACACCTCGAGGCCGAGGTGCGTCGGCGCGCCCGCGGGCGGCGGGTACGCGCCCTCGCGCTGGCTGAGGTCGGCGCGGTTGACGCCCGCGGCGGCCACGCGGATCAGGACCTCGCCGGGCCCGGCGACCGGGTCGGGGAGCTCGGTGAGGGAGAGGACGTCGGGGCCGCCGGGGGCGGGGAAGGTGATCGCGCGCATCCCGCCACGGTACGCGCCGGACGACGCCGCCCGAAAAGTACGTGAACTCGCAAATGAATCGGGAATGGATCACGTGTCCATGCGCTTGCATACCCTCGAGGCCGTCGGCCCGACCCATGACCCCGTACGAGAGGCACGAACATGAGCGACACCACCACCGTCCCCGGATACATCGCCGGCACCTGGACCATCGACAAGACCCACAGCTCGGTCGGGTTCAGCATCCGCCACATCATGATCAGCAAGGTCAAGGGCACGTTCAAGGACTTCGACGCCGAGATCGTCACCGGCGCCACCCCCGAGCAGAGCTCGGTGAAGGCCCACGCGACCATCGTCTCGATCGACACCAACGAGCCGAACCGCGACCAGCACCTCCGCACCAACGACTTCTTCGACGCCGAGAACAACCCCACCATCGACTTCGTCTCCACCGCCGTGCGCGTGGATGCGGACGGCGACGCGAAGATCGACGGCGACTTCACGATGCGCGGCGTCACCAAGCCCGTCACCTTCGACGTCGAGTTCGGCGGCTTCGGCAAGGACGCGTACGGCAACACGAAGTTCGGCGCGACGGCGACCACGGTCGTCAACCGCGAGGACTTCGGCCTCACCTACAACGCGGCCCTCGAGACCGGCGGCGTGCTGCTCGGCGAGAAGGTCACCATCACGCTGGACATCCAGGCGGTCCTCGCGACCCCCGCGGCCTAGCCACCCCGCGGGGCCCCGGCCCCGCCCCGTCCGCGCTCCGCGGATCCGACGCCCCCTGTCCTCCGGGCCAGGGGGCGTCGTCGTGCCCGCGGCCCGGCTCAGCCGAGGCGGCCGAGCGCGCGCAGCGTCTCGGCGGGGCGCTCGACGTGCGCGAAGTGCCCGGCGTCCGGGACGACGGAGGACCGGAGCGCGGGGATCGCGCGCGCGAGGAGCCCGAGGTCGGCCGGGTAGACGAAGACGTCGTCGTCGCCGCGCACGGCGACGACCGGGCAGGCGATGCGCGCCCAGAGCCCGTCGGCGTCGTAGCCGCGCGTGACCTCCGCGGCGAGGGAGAACGCGCGCGGGCGGGCCTCGGTCGCGATGGCCGCGACGACGGAGGCGTGCACGCGCCAGCCGTGCGCGAAGAGCGGCAGGGCGACGGGCCGCATGAGCCGGACGCGGCCGACCCCGCGGATGAGCGCCGTGCCCGGGCGCCCGAGGCGGCGCATCGTGCGCATCACGCCGAGCATCATCGTGAAGCCGGGGATGACGCGGAACGCGCGGACGGGATGCGCGACGCTCTCGATGACCGAGTACGTGGTGGGGGAGACGAGCTCCACGGAGACCGCGCGACCCGGTTCCCGGGCCGCCAGGTGCAGGGCGATGAAGCCGCCCATCGAGTGCCCGACGAGGCGCCAGCGCGCGTAGCCGAGGCCGTCGACCACCGCGCGGACGGCGTCGACGATGGCGTCGACGGTGGCCTCCTCGTCCGTCGCGTCGAGCTCGGAGCCGCCCCAGCCCGGCAGGTCGATCGCCACCACGTCCGAGAAGGGCGCGCCCGCCTCCCGGGCGGTGCGGAGCAGGGGCGTCCACGTGGTCCAGGACCCGGCGGCGCCGTGCAGCATCACGGTCGCCGTGTCGGAGCGGCGGCGCTCCGCGTGGTGGTGGCGCACGGTGCCGAGGCCCGTCGGCGTGGTGCCCGGCACCAGGCCCGACGCGCGGGGATCCGGGTCGAGCTCGAGCGGGCTGTAGCCGGGGAGCGCCCGCGTCACTCCGCTCCGCCGATGATCTCCGAGCGGATGCGGCGGATGTCCTCCAGGAGCGAGCCGATGAGGATCCAGTGCTCCTCGCTCGGCTGCAGCACCACGAGGGGCGCGGTGAGGGCCGGCTCCTCGTGCGGGGGCGCGCCGGCCCCGCCCTCGACGGGGACGGCGTGCTCGGCCAGGAGTCGGACGTCGTGGGCGGCCCGCGTGAGCTCGGTCGCGATGCCGCGCACCACCGGCTCCTCGGCGAGGGACGGGTCGTAGCGGTCGTGCACGGCGCGGGTCATGCCGACGATCCGGTTCACCAGCACGGTGAGCGTCGCGAGCAGCTCCCGGTCGGCCTCCAGGAGCGTCCGGTGCCGCCGTCGGAGCGGGTTGAGCGTCAGGCTCTCGAGCCCCCGGTCGACCTCGGCGACGGCCTGCGTGTGCCGCGGCCGCAGCTCGCGGGCGACGACCAGCATGCGGTGCAGCTCCTCCCGGTCGACGGGCTCCGCCAGCGCGCCGGCCAGGCGGTCGAGGGCGGCAGCGCAGTCGCCCGCGAGGCCCACCACGGCGCGTCGGCTCGCCTCGTGCAGCACGGGCGGCGCGATCGCGAGGTTGACGACGACGCCGATGGCGGCGCCGAGGATCGTCTCCACGATGCGGTCGACCGCGTAGACCGGCGAGAGCTGGCCGATCGCGAGCACGAGCATGGCGCTGATCGGGATCTGCGTGCTCGACCCGGGCGTCAGCCGGAAGACCCATCCCACGAGCACCGCCACGACGACCGCGGCGAGCACCACCCCGCTCGAGGTGCCGAACGCGAGGCCGAGGACCAGCGCGAGCACCACCCCGGTGATGACGCCGAGGCTGCGCTCGACCGCCTTCCCGAAGGTCTGGTTGATGCTCGGCTGCACGACCAGCAGCGCGGCGATGGTCGCGAAGATGGGCAGCTGCGCGGGCAGCAGGGCGATGCAGACGAACCACGCGATGACCGCGGCGACCGAGGTCTTGACCACCTGGACGAACGGGATCCGCGTGGTGGTGCGGACGGTCGTGGTGATGCGCACGTGCGGCCTCCGGCGGCGGTCTCGGGTGCCTCCATCATCCCGGAGCGGGACCGGTCAGGCGACCCGGGCCTCATCGCCCTCGACGCCGTCGCCGCCGCCCGCGGCCGCGCGCTGCCGACGGGCGTCCTGCCAGCGCGCCCACATCTCCTTCAGGTCCCACGCGTCCTCCGCCTGGATGGAGACGCCGCGCTCGCCCGTGCGCCGCGTGCGCCCCCGGATCACGAGCAGGCGCGTGCCGAACAGCATGGGCCCCGCCCTCTGCTGCGCCTCGTCGAAGAAGGTGGAGTCGGAGCAGCCGGTGCCGTCGTCGAGGCTGATGAACACCACGCGCTTGCCGCTGCGCATGGGCGGGGTCTGGGTGGCGATGCGGATCCCCGCGACGACCACCTCGGATCCGCTGCGCATCCCCAGCAGGTCGCCCGCCGGGACGACCCCGAGCTCGTCGAGCATCGGCCGGTAGCTCTCCAGCACGTGCTCGGTGACCTCCATCTGCAGGATGTCGAGCTCGGCCACGACCCGCTCGCGGCCGTCCGGGTCGGGCGAGCCGCGCGGGATGAGGTCGCGGTCGTCGACGAACAGCGGCAGCTGCCCCGCCGGATCCGCGGGCCGCGCCGCGCGCGCCGTGAGCCGCCGGACGAACGCCATGACGTCGCCGCGGGACGCCGGCCCGCGGGCGGCGAGGTCGTCGGCGGACGTCGCGAGCGAGTCGAGCGCGCCCACCGCCGCCAGCCGCTCGAGGAGCGCGCGCGACGGCTGCGCCTTCGCGTAGAAGTCGGTGATGGAGTCGTACGGCTGCCCCCGCTCGATGCGCTCCATCTCGGCCGCGCTCATGCCGTGCACGTCCTGCAGCGACAGCCGGATCCCCAGCTCGCCGATCCGCGTGCGTCCCGTGGTCGCCTCGCCCTCCACGCGCTCCACGCGGTAGACGCCCCGCGACAGGTTCACGTCGAGCGGCAGCACGGGCACCCCCATGCGCCGGGCCTCGGTGAGGAGCAGGCGCTTGGGGTACATGCCGGGGTCGTGGGTGAGGATCCCCGCGAGGAACTCGGCCGGGTAGTGGGTCTTCAGCCACGCGCTCTGCCAGGTGGGCAGCGCGAAGGCCGCGCCGTGCGCCTTGCAGAACCCGAACGACCCGAAGCCCTTCAGCGCCTTCCAGATGCGATCGACGTCGGCGTCCGAGAACGGGCGCACTCCCGTGCGCCCGTCCACGTGCCGGGCCGTGCGCTCCCGGAAGGCGGCCTCGACCACGGTGTCCTGCCGCTCCATGTTGCGGCGGAGCTCGTCGGCCTCGGCGAGGGAGACCTGCATGCAGTCCGCGAAGATCCGGATGACCTGCTCGTGGTAGATGACCACGCCGAAGGTGGGCGCGAGGAACGGCGCGAACCGGGGGTGGAGGTAGTCGGGCCGGGTGATGCCGTGCTTCGTGTCGAGGAACGGCGCGACCATGTTGCCCTTCATGGGACCCGGCCGGAACAGCGAGATGTCGGCGATGAGGTCCTCGTACACGTCGGGCTGCATCTTGCCGATGAGCTCCCGCTGCCCGGGCGACTCGATCTGGAACATCCCGAGCGTGTGGGTGGTGCGGATGGCCTGGAACGTCTCCTCGTCGTCGTGCGGGATCTCGTCGAGCTCGATGCGCCCGTCGCGGTGCACGTAGCGCGCGTCCACCGGGACGCCGCCCGCGACGGCCGAGCGCGTGCCGTGGACGCGGTGGATCTCCTCCAGCGCGTAGGCCATCGTGCTCTGCATCCGGACGCCCAGGATGTCGAGCTTCAGGAGCCCCATGTCGTCGATGTCGTCCTTGTCGAACTGGCTCATGGGCAGGCCCATGCCGCTCGGCTGCACGGGGCTCGTGCTGAGGAGGTCGGAGTCGCCGAGGATCACGCCGCACGGGTGCATGGAGATGTGCCGGGGGAGGCGGTCGAGCCGCTCCGTGAGGTCGACCAGCAGGTCGATGCTCGGGTCGTCGCGCACGAGGTCGGCGATGGGCTTGAGCTCCGGCTTCGTCTCGAGCACCTCGCGGAACTCCCGCGCGTTGAAGCGCCAGATGTTCTTGGCGATGAAGTCGATCTGCTGCTCGTCGAGGTCGAGCGCGAGCCCCGCGTCGCGCGCGGCGCCGCGCGCCCGGTAGGTGTTCTGCATCGACAGCAGCGTGACCCGGTTGCTGCCGTACCTCTCGAACACCCGGTGGTACACCTCGTGCCGCCGGGCGGACTCCACGTCGATGTCGATGTCGGGCAGCGTCGAGCGCACCTTGCCGAGGAAGCGCTCGAAGAGGAGGTCGTGCTCGAGCGGGTCGACGTTGGAGATGCGCAGGAGGTAGTTGACGAGGCTGCCGGCGCCGGATCCTCGGGCCTGGTTGCGCACGCCCATGTCGCGCATGAGGGAGCACACGTCGGCGACGGTGAGGAAGTAGGTGGCGAAGCCGAAGCCCGTGATGGTCTGCAGCTCGGTGCGCATGCGGGCGAGCACGCGCTGCCGCATCGACTCGTCGACGTGCCCGAACCGCTCGGTGACGCCCGCCTCCGCCTTCCGCCAGAGCGCCTCGTCCGGGTCGCCCGTGACGCCGATGACCGACTTCTCCGGGAGCTTCGGCTTCCGCCAGGCGAGGTCCGAGTCCGGGTCGAGGCGGCAGCGGTCGGCGAGCTCCTCGGTGGCGCGCAGGAGCGCCTCGCCCGCCCGCCGGTCGAGCGACGACGCGCCCGCGATCTCCCGCGCGATGCCCTGCATCTCGGCCGGCGGCTTGAGCCACGCCTGGCCGTTGGGCTGGAGGCGGAACGATCCGAGCGGCCGGAGCGTGCCCGCGGCGTCGAGCACGTCGCCCGTGAGGGCGTCGTCGGGCTCCAGGTAGCGGACGGCGTTGGTGAGCACCGCGGGGACGCGGTGGGCCTCGGCGAGCTCCATCATCCGCGCGGCGTGGCGGAGGCTCGCGGACTCGCCGGGCTCCGTGTAGTGGCACACCACCTCGACGACGACCGCGCCGGGCAGGAGCCGCGACCACTCGGCCAGGTGGCGGGACGCGAGCGCGTGGTCGCCCGCCGCGACGGCGCGGCCGACGTCGGAGTCCGGCCCCAGCATGACCGTGCCGACGGGCCCGTCCTCGCCGAGGAGGAACGCGGGCGGACGGGTGCGCGGGATCCCCGCCTGCGCGCTGCGGGCGGTGCTCCGCGCCGTCCCGCGTCCGTGGCTCGCGCTGATGAGACGGCTGAGCGCCGCCCAGCCCTGCCCCTGGACGCCGCCGTGGGCGAGCACGGTGACGCGGCCCGGGTGCTCGCCCGTGAGGCCGAGCTCCGCGCCGACCACGGGGGAGACGCCGGCCGCGATGGAGCGACGGATGTGGCGGACGGCCCCGTAGAGCCCGTCCCGGTCGGTGACGGCCGCGGCCGACGCGCCGCGCTCGGCGACCCGGTCGACCAGCGCCTCGGGCGCCGTGGTGCCGAAGTGGGCGGAGAAGGCGGACGCGACGTGCAGGTGGGTGAAGCTCACGCGCACCTCCCGGCGGTGTCCCCTCGCGTCCTCCCCGGACGCGGCGTTCGAACGGATGTTCGACTCGCCCAGTCTAGGTCGGCTCCCGCGCGGTCGCGACCCGTAGTCTCGGAGGATGACCAGCGAACCCTCCACCCTCGTCATCCTCGGCGCCAGCGGCGACCTCACGGAACGCCTCCTCCTGCCGGGTCTCGGCAGCCTCGTGGCGAGCGATCGGGGGCGCCGCATCCAGCTCATCGGCACCGGCCGGAGCGAGCGGACGCCGGAGGAGTGGACGGGCACGGTCAAGGCCGCGTTCGACTCCGTGGACGCCACGGGGCGCCGGGCGGCGGGCATCGTCTCGTCCACCAGGTACGTCCAGGCCGACCCCACCGACCTCGACGACCTGAAGCGCATCCTGGAGGCGTGCGAGGGTGCCCCCGCCCTGTACTTCGCGCTCCCGCCGGCCATCTCCATCAAGGTGTGCGAGCAGCTGGAGAGGATCGACCTGCCGGAGGGCACGACGCTGGCGCTCGAGAAGCCGTTCGGGTCGAACAGCCGGAGCGCGGCCCAGCTGAACCGACAGCTGCTGAAGCTCGTGCCGGAGGACCGCATCCACCGCACCGACCACTTCCTCGGCCTCTCCACCGTGCTCAACCTCGTCTCGCTGCGCTTCGCCAACCGGTTCTTCGAGTCGGTGTGGAGCGCGCGCGACATCGAGAAGGTCGAGATCCTCTACGACGAGACCCTGGCGCTCGAGGGCCGCGCCGCGTACTACGACAAGTCGGGCGCGCTCGTCGACATGATCCAGAGCCACCTGCTGCAGGTGCTCGCGGTGTTCGCCATGGAGCCGCCCGCCAGCATCGACCCGGACGACCTGCGCTCGAACATCGCCTCGGTCCTCCGCGCCACGGAGGTATGGGACGGCGACCCCGTGGCCCACAGCCGCCGCGCCCGCTACACCGCGGGCTCGGTCGAGGGCGCCAAGGTCCCCGCGTACGCCAAGGAGGAGGGGGTGGATCCCGCGAACCAGACGGAGACGCTCGCCGAGGTCACCTTCGGCATCGCGAACGCGCGCTGGGCCGGCGTCCCCTTCCGCCTGCGCTCCGGCAAGGCCCTCAAGGAGTCGTCCAAGCGCATCGTCGTCACGTTCAAGCCCGTGGCGCACCTGCCCCGGGGGCTCCACGGGTCCGCCCGGCCCGACCGGCTCGTCATCGACCTGAAGCCCGACAGCATCTCGCTCGAGGTCACCATGGACGGCACGGGGGAGCCCTTCACGCTCACCCAGGCCACGTTCCGCACGCAGTTCGCGCAGCCGGAGCTCACGCCGTACGGCGAGGTGCTCGACGGCATCCTCGCGGGCGATCCGCGCCTGTCGGTCCGCGGCGACGTGGCCGAGCGCTGCTGGCGCATCGTCGCGCCCGTCATGCGCGCCTGGAAGGGCGACCGCGTGCCCATGGCCGAGTACCGCGCCGGCTCCGTGGGCCCGACCGCCTGGCGCTGACCGGCGCGGACCCGCGCGGACCCGCGCGGGACGAGGCGGCCGGGGTCGCCTGACGGCTCGCTGGGGGTCGTGGCCCCGCCGGGGCTGCGGCCCGGTCGCGCCCTAGCGTGAGGGCATGCCCGTGACGCTCACCGAGATCCCGCTGCCCGCCGCCGGCCCCGGGGCGTCCCCGGGCCTCCACGGCGTGCTCGCCGTGCCCGAGGGCGAGGGGCCGTGGCCGGCGGTCGTGGTCGTGCACGAGGCGTTCGGCGTGACCGCCGTCATGCGCCGCCAGGCCGAGCGCCTGGCGGAGGCCGGGTTCCTCGCGCTCATGCCCGACCTCTTCTCCGCCGGCGGCGCGCGCCGCTGCCTGGCATCCACGTTCCGCACGCTCGCGGCGGGGGAGGGGCGCGCCTTCGTCGACGTCGAGTCCGCCCGCCGGCTGCTCGTCGGCCGGTCCGACTGCACCGGCCGCGTGGGCGTCATCGGCTTCTGCATGGGCGGCGGCTTCGCCCTCGCGGCGGCCTCCCGCGGCTTCGACGCGTCGAGCGTCAACTACGGCATGCTCCCGGAGGACCTCGACGGCGTGCTCGACGGCGCCTGCCCGATCGTCGCCAGCTACGGCGGGCGCGACCGGCAGCTGGCGGGATCCGCCGACCGGCTCGAGGCCGCCCTCGCCGTGCACGGGATCCCGCACGACGTGCGCGAGTACCCGGACGCCGGTCACGCGTTCCTCAACGACGCCGAGACGGGTCCGCGCGCGCTGCGTCCCGTGCTGCGGGCCGTCGGGATGGGACCCGAGCCCGCCTCCGCGGCGGACGCGTGGCGCCGCATCGACGCTTTCCTCGACGCGCACCTCCGCGCCGGCCACCGGGACGGCGCCCCGGCGGGTGCGGCAGGCTCCTAGCGCATCCGGCCGCGTGCCGAGGAGACGCTCCACCGGCCTCGGTTACCCTGTGGGGATCCGGGCGGCCACGCCCGAGCCTCCCCGCCCGGCGACGAGAGACCCACCATGCAGCATGCCCCCCAGAGGACCCGCGCCGATCGGGCCCGCGTCAGCGGCATCGCCCGCCACGGACGACTGCGCGCCCCGAGCGCCGGACGCGCGGTGGCGAAGGCCGTCGCCGCGGTCGCCGCGGTCTCGCTCGTCGCGACGGTCTCCGTCGTCGCCATCGCGGCCTGGGACCTCTCCCGCACCGTCGCCGCGAACCAGGTCGACATCTCCGGCGGGCAGTCCCTCCCGCCGTCGCTCGGCGGCATCGACGGCGGCGCGAACATCCTCATCGTCGGCAGCGACAGCCGCGAGGGCCAGGGCGACGGGTACGGCGCGGCGGCGGACGTGGGCACGGCGACGCTCAACGACGTGACGATGCTGCTCCACATCAGCGAGGACAGCACCCGCGCCACGGTCGTCTCGTTCCCGCGCGACATGCTCGTCCCGATCCCCGCCTGCGAGGGTCCCGACGGCACCCAGTACGCGGCCTCCACGCGCGCGCAGCTGAACGAGTCGCTGTCCCGCGGCGGCTTCGACTGCACCGTGCGCATGGTCGAGGGCCTCACGGGCCTCGACATCCCGTACGGCGGCGTCGTGCAGTTCAACGGCGTGGTCGAGATGTCCAACGCCGTGGGCGGCGTCGAGGTGTGCGTGGCCAACGGCATCTACGACCCCAAGACCGACCTGTCGCTGGACCCGGGCCTCCACAGCCTCAAGGGCAAGGACGCCGTGCAGTTCCTCCGCACCCGCTACGGCGTGGGCGACGGCAGCGACATCTCGCGGATCGGCAACCAGCAGGTGTTCCTCAGCGCGCTCGTGCGGACCATCAAGAGCACGGACACGCTGACGAACCCCGCGAAGCTCTACGGCATCGCGCGCGCCGTGGTCGACAACATGCAGCTCTCCACCTCGCTCGCGGACCTCGACACGCTCGTCTCGGTGGCGCTCACCTTCAAGGACATCCCGCTCGACGACGTCGTGTTCCTGCAGTACCCGGGCACGGTGCTCGCCAACGGCCGCGTGCAGCCCGACGAGGCGGCCGCCGCGCAGCTGGTGAGCCTGCTCGCCTCGGACGCGGACTTCTCCCTCGGCCAGGCCGCGCCGTCCGACGAGTCCGGCAGCGTCCCCGCCGACGGCGCGACCACGCCGCCCGCGACGGAGGAGCCCCCGACGGACGGCTCGACGCCGACGCCGACGCCGTCCTCCACCTCGGAGGTCCTCGACGCGAGCATCACCGGGCAGACCGCGGCGCAGAACACCTGCTCCAACGGCCAGGGCTGATCCGCGGCCGCGCGATCCCGGCCTACCGGTCGGTCGGCGCCTCGACGACGCGCGGATCCGGGAAGGCGGTCTCCACCGCGGGGGCGTCGCCGCCGCGCGCCCGCATCCAGACGAAGAAGCCCACGAGCGTGAAGGCGCCGTAGAAGACGTACATGAAGGCGGAGGCGTAGTAGCCCGCGCTCACGAGCAGCGGCACGCCCACGAGGTCGACGGCCACCCAGATCAGCCAGAACTCGACCCAGCCCTTGGCCATGCCGTACGTGGCGAGGAGCGAGCCGACGAAGATCCAGGCGTCGGCCCAGACGGGCTCGTAGGAGCCGAGGGCGCGGAAGACGGGCGTGAGGATCGCGGTCCCGCCCACGAGGGCCACCACCAGCAGGACCCGCTGCCGGCCCGAGGCCCACTGCGGGACGACCGGCGCGCCGCCGTGCCGGGCCTGGCGCCAGCGGTGCCAGCCGTAGACGGAGACGGCGATGAACATGACCTGGCGTCCGGCCTGGCCGAGCAGGTTGACGGGGTTCGGCGTGCCGAAGACGGCGCCGAGGAACACGGTGAACAGCAGCACGTTGCCGACGATGCCGACGGGCCACGCCCAGACCTTCCGGCGCATGCCGCCGAGCGCGCTGGCGAGGCCGAAGAGGTTGCCGACGATCTCGCGCCAGAGCACCGTCTGGTCGCCGATGCGGAGCTGCGCGTCGAACAGCCACTCGAGTGCCGCCATGCGAGTCCTCCTCCGTGCGCCGCGGTCCGGGTGATCGCGTGCGGGGAGCGCCGCGTGCGGCGCCGCAGGGGTGAAGGCGCGGGCGCGCCGTGCTATTCCCCGAGGACCGCCGTGCGTCGCCGTGCGACGTCCCGCGGCCGGCGCCCGGCCCCGCGCGCGGCTGCGCGGTCAGGCGAACAGCCGCGTGTCGAGCTCGTCGTCCGACGCCGTCACGAGGGACCACCTGCCGCGCGCGTCGACGCTCAGGTCGAACGAGCCGTCCACCCGGCGCGCCCCGGTGGTGAGCGGCACGGCCTCGACGCGCCACATCCGCATCTCCAGCAGGTGGGCGCTCGCGCCGCGGGGCGCGCGCCCCGTGCGCTGCCACCAGTCGACCCGCGCGATCCACCGCTCGGGGGAGCTGACCACCCCGTAGACCACGCCCCGCCAGGTGAACCGCAGCGGCGACCCGTCCCCCGAGAGCTCGACCTCCACGTCCTCGTCGATCCGCATCATGCCGCTCCTCCCGTCGTCGCGCCGGCCGCGCCTCGTCGTTCGAACGGGTGTTCGAACCTCTTCTGCGAGTGTAGGAACGGGCGCCGACATCCGGGAGGGGGAGCGGCGGATCCACCTCACCCTCGACCGGAGGCTGAGGGTCGGGTGCGCATCCCGTCCCCCGGGCATGGATCGGCGGACGCGCGCGTTGGCCCTGGAGTCCCGAGGACGGCAGACGCCGGCCTCGTCGTCGACACCCGAGGAGGGTCCACATGACCGACACCACCACGCGCCCCGCCGGCGCCTCCGGCACGTTCTCCATCGGCGGCGACCTGCCCGTCGTCCGGCTGGGCTACGGCACCATGCAGCTCACGGGCGACGGCGTCTGGGGCGCCCCCGCCGACCCGCAGGAGGCCGTCCGCGTCATCCGCCGCGCCGCCGAGCTGGGCGTCACGTTCTTCGACACCGCCGACTCCTACGGCCCGTTCGTCGCCGAGGAGCTCCTCAAGGAGGCGCTCCACCCCTACGCGGACGACGTGGTCGTCGCCACCAAGGGCGGGCTCACGCGTCCCGGCCCGGGCGACTGGCGTCCCGTCGGCCGTCCCGAGTACCTGCGCCAGCAGGCCGAGCTGAGCCTCCGCCACCTGGGGCTCGAGCGGATCGACCTGTACCAGCTGCACCGCATCGACCCGGCCGTCCCGCTCGCCGACCAGATCGGCGTGCTGAAGGAGCTGCAGACCGAGGGCAAGATCCGCCACATCGGCCTGTCCGAGGTCCAGGTGGACGACGTGAGGGCTGCCCGCGAGATCGCCGAGATCGTGTCCGTGCAGAACCTCTTCAACCTCGCGAAGCGCGACGCCGAGCCGCTGCTCGACTACGCCGAGGCCGAGGGCATCGTGTTCATCCCGTGGTTCCCGCTCGCGACCGGCGAGCTCGCGAAGGACGGCGGCCCGCTCGACGCGCTCGCGCAGCAGCACGACGCCACCCCGTCGCAGCTCGCGCTCGCGTGGCTCCTCCGCCGCTCGCCCGTCATGCTGCCCATCCCCGGCACGAAGTCGGTCGCGCACGTCGAGGACAACATCGCCGCCGCGGGCATCGAGCTCACGGACGACGAGTTCCAGGCGCTCACCGACGCCGTCTGATCCCCCCGCGCACGCACGAGGGCCCCGCAGGACGCGTCCTGCGGGGCCCTCGTGCGTCCGGTAGCGCGGCTACGACCCGATGCGCGTCCCCGAGTCGTCGGCGAGGCCCAGGTCGTCCAGCTGCGCGAGGAGGCTCGCGCCGTCCGGGGCGTAGACCCACGGCACGGAGCTGTCGAGCGCGCGGCGCTCCGCCTTGGCGCGGCCGCCCGCGAGGACGGCCTCGCCGGCGCTGAGCTGGCGGATGAGCACGACCTTGACGTTGTCGGGGTGCCGTTCCGTCATCTCGCCGTACAGGAGCTCGTCGTGCTGGCCGTCGTCGCCGGCGAGGATCCATCGCACGCGCGGGAACTCCTCGGCGAGCCGCTCCAGGTTGAGCCGCTTGTGCTCCATGCCGCTGCGGAACCACCGGTCGACGGTGGGACCCCAGTCGGTGAGGAGGATCGGGCCCGGCGGGTACAGGTTCCGCGACAGGAACCGGGTGAGGGTGGGCGCCACGTTCCACGCGCCGGTGGACAGGTAGAGCACGGGCGCGCCGGCATGCCGCACCCGCAGCCGCTCGTAGAGCACGGCCATGCCGGGCGTGGGCGTACGCGCGTGCTCGTCGAGGACGAAGGTGTTCCAGGCGGCGAGGAACGGCCGGGGGAGCGCCGTGACCATGACCGTGTCGTCGATGTCGCTGAGGATCCCGGTGCGCACGTCGTCGCCCACGATGAACACGGGCGCCTCGACGGTCTCCGACCCCTCCGACCGGATGCGGATGGTGTGCCATCCGCTCGTCAGGCTCGCCTCCACGACGGTGTCGACGACCCCGCCGCGGTCCGCCCGGACGTGGTGCTCGGTGCCGTCGATCTCCACCACGACGTCGACGTCGGTGAGCGGCACGCTCGTGAAGCTGCGCCAGCCGCGGACGACCTTGTCGCCGGCCAGGGCGCGCTTGCTCTTCGGGTCGGTGAGGAGGACGCGGCAGAGCACGCGCACCCAGCGCACGGATCCGTACCCCGCGTAGGGGATGACGGTCGGGTGCAGGCCGCGCTTGCGGGCCCGCCCCTCCCGGATCTCGTGGATGCGGTCCTCGATGCGCGCCGCGCGGTGCAGCACGGGTGCGGCGGCCGGCGACTCGAGGAGCGTGCGGGTCGCGTGCTTCTTCTTCTTCTTCGAGGAGGGGGCCACGGCCTCAGTCAACCAGACCGGGCAGACGCCGGACGCCGCGCCCGGCGCGGGCCTCACACCGGCCGGGCGAGCTCGGCGGTGTCGGGCGCGCCCTGGTCGATCCCGGGGCCCACCTCGTCCATGGCGAGCTCCTCGACCACGTCCTCCGCCTGGGCGGCGACGGCGCGCAGCAGGTCGGGCGTCCCCTCGGCCGTGGGGTCGAGCCACTCCTCGACCACGTCGGGCGACAGCACGACGGGCATGCGCTCGGCGAGAGCCTCCACCGTGCCGGCCGACGGGCGGGTGAGGACCGCGCAGCTGAGGACCCAGCGGGCCGGGTCGTCGGCGGCCCGCGCCGGGTCCCGCCACCACTCGTACAGCGCGGCCAGCAGGACCACGCCGTCGCCGGCCCCGACGAGGTACGGGGTGCGGAGGCCGTCGTCCGTCTCGTGCCACTCGTAGTAGCCCGAGACGGGGACGGCCGCGCGCCGCGACACGAGTGCCTGCAGCAGCTCCGGGCGGGACGCGAGCGACTCCGCGGGCACCTCGGCGAGCGGCGGGCCCTGGTCCGGGCCCGGGGATCCCGCGGGGACGAGCCCGAGGCGCGCGGACTCCAGGCGTCGGACGGGCACCTGGTCCTCCGTGTCGCCCTCCGCGCGGCGCGGGAGCGTGTCGACGACGACCGCCACGCGCTGTCCGGGCGCGATGCGCCAGGACGGGGCGGGGACGTCCGCGCCGGCGTGGTCGACGTCGAGCAGGTCCACGAGGTCGGCGGTGTCGGTGGCCCGGGCGAGGATGCGCGTCATGCCCTCCATCCTGGCCGAGACGCCCGACGCCGCCGTGCGCGGGCGCCCTCCCGCGCACTATCCGCAGAAGGGCCCAGATGTTACGAAGTGGCGTCATCCATCGTGCGGGTACGAACGATCTGCGGGCGACGTGGTTCCCTGGTGTGCCTGGCAAGTGTCGATTCGTAGTGCCTACGAGGAATGAGCCACCCATGATCGAGTTCCACCACGTCCGCAAGCAGTACCCGGACGGCACGCTCGCGATCGAGGACTTCAGCCTCGTCGTCCCCTCGCAGACCACCACGGTCCTCGTCGGCTCCTCCGGCTGCGGCAAGACCACCCTCATGCGCATGATCAACCGGATGGTCGACCCCTCGTCCGGCCGCATCGAGATCGACGGCACGGACATCGCCACGCAGGACGCCGTGAAGCTGCGGCGCAGCATCGGCTACGTCATGCAGAACTCCGGCCTGCTGCCGCACCGCAAGGTCGTCGACAACATCGCGACCGTCCCGCGCCTCACGGGCGTCGACAAGCGGAAGGCCCGCGAGGACGCCCTCGCGCTCATGGACACGGTGGGCCTCGACCGCTCGATGGCCGACCGCTACCCGTCGCAGCTCTCCGGCGGCCAGCAGCAGCGCGTGGGCGTCGCCCGCGGCCTCGCGGTCGACCCGAACATCCTGCTCATGGACGAGCCGTTCGGCGCCGTCGACCCGCTCGTGCGCGACGACCTGCAGCAGGAGCTCATCCGACTGCGCACGCAGCTCGACAAGACCGTCGTCTTCGTGACGCACGACATCGACGAGGCGTTCCTGCTCGGCGACCAGGTCGTGATCCTCGAGAAGGGCGGCCGCATCGCCCAGCAGGGCACGCCGCAGGAGATCCTCTCGAACCCCGCGAACGACTTCGTGCGCGACTTCGTGGGCGCCGACAAGGGCAAGCGCGCGCTCCACCTCGAGGACACCGGCACGGGCCGGGTGCTCGTGGATCGCGACGGCCGGCTGGTCGGCGTGCTCGACGACGCGGAGCGCACCGCCCGGGCGTCCGCATCCGCCGCTACCGAGGCGGGGGCCGCGCACGCCCCCGGTGCTCCGGCGCAGGGTGCGGGACCCGCGTGAACTGGGTCCTCACGAACATCCAGACGGTGCTCGACCTGGCCGTCGCGCACATCGCGCTGGCCGCACCGCCCATCCTCATCGGGCTCCTGCTCTCGCTCCCGATCGGCTGGCTGGCGAACCGCTACCGGCCGGTCCGCGGGCCGCTGCTCACGCTCGGCGGCATCCTGTACACGATCCCGTCGCTGCCGCTGCTCATCGCCATCCCGGCCATCATCGGCACGACGATCATCGACCCCCGGAACGTCGTCGTCGCGCTCACCGTCTACGCCCTCGCGCTCCTCGTGCGCATCACGTCGGACGCGCTGGCGGCCGTCCCCGAGGACGTCAAGCAGTCCGCCACGGCCATGGGGTACTCCGGCTGGGCCCGCTTCTGGCGCGTGGAGCTGCCGCTGGCGGGGCCCGTGCTCCTCGCGGGGCTCCGGGTCATCTCCGTCAGCACGGTGAGCATGGTGACCGTCGGCGCGCTGACCGGCATCCAGAGCCTGGGGACGATCATCCTCAACGGGTACCGCCGCTCGTTCTACACGGAGATCCTCACCGGCGTGGTCGGCATCCTGCTCATCGCGCTGGCGTTCGACCTGCTGCTGCTCCTGGCCGGCCGGCTCCTGATGCCGTGGTCGTCCGTCGCCTCCACCCCGCGCGGGCGCCGCGCCCGCCGCCGCGCGCTCGTGGCCCGAGGGAGCTCCCTGTGAACCAGTTCGCCGAGGCCTTCCAGCTCCTCCTCGACCCCTCCCGGTGGACCGGGACGGGCGGCTACGCCCTCGGGCTCCGCGACCACCTCTGGTACACGTTCCTCGCCATCGCGCTGGCCTCCGTGGTCGCCGTCCCAGCGGGGCTCTACATCGGGCACACCGGCCGCGGCCGGAACGTCGCGGTGGGCCTGTCCGGCGGTCTCCGCGCCCTGCCGACGCTCGGCGTGCTCGTCCTCCTCGGGCTGTACTTCGGGATCGGGCTCACCGGGCCCATCGTCACCTTCGCGATCCTCGGCATCCCGCCGCTCCTGGCGGGCGTCTACGCCGGCGTGCTCGCCGTCGACCGGGCCACGATCGACGCGGCGCGCGCGGTGGGGCTCACCGAGTGGCAGATCCTCGGCCGCGTCGAGATCCCGCTCGCGCTGCCGCTCATCATCAGCGGGTTCCGGGCGTCGACCCTGCAGGTCATCAGCACCGTCACGCTCGGGGCCTACCTCGGCCTCGGCGGCCTCGGGCCGTACATCTTCACCGGCCTCACGACGCGGAACTTCCCGCTCATGCTCAGCGGCGCGATCCTCGTCACCGCCCTCGCGCTCGTGGTCGACGGCGTCTTCGCCGTCGTGCAGCGCCTCGTGATCCCGCGGGGCGTCGTCGCCGCCGCCGGACGCACCCCCGACTCCGCCCGGACCTCGTCGAGGCCGGCGGTCAGCACCACCTCCTGAAAGGAACACAGCAATGTCCCACAGCATCTCCCGCCGGCTCCTCGTCGGCACCGTCGCGCTGGGCACCGCGATGGCCCTCGCCGGCTGCGCGTCCGGCGACCCCCTCGACACCTCGGGCGAGGCGGCCTCGACCGCCCCGAGCGACACCATCTCCGTCGGCTCCGCCGCGTTCGGCGAGAACGTCATCCTCGCCGAGATCTACGCGCAGGCCCTCGAGGCCAACGACGTGAAGGTCACCCGCAACCTGCAGATCGGCGAGCGCGAGGTGTACCTCAAGGCGCTCGAGGAGGGGTCCATCGACCTCATCCCCGAGTACACGGGCAACCTGCTCTCCGCCTACGACGCGGAGTCCACGGCCACGTCCAGCGACGACGTCTACTCCGCGCTTGGCGACGCCCTGCCCGACGGCTTCGAGGTGCTCGACGAGTCGCCCGCCGAGGACAAGGACTCCTACAACGTCACCAAGGAGTACTCCGAGACGAACGGCGTGACCAGCCTCGCGGACCTCGCGGACAAGGGCGCCATCAACGTCGGCGGCGGCGCCGTCCTGGGCGAGCGCGAGTACGGCATCCCCGGCCTCACCGACGTCTACGGCATCGACGCGACCCTCGTCACCATCGAGGACCAGGGCGGCCCCAACACCGTCAAGGCGCTCCTCGACGGCCAGGTGCAGATCGCGAACATCTACTCCACCACCCCGTCGATCCTCGACAACGGGTTCGTCACCTTGGAGGACCCGGAGAACCTCATCAAGGCGCAGAACGTCGTGCCGCTCGTCAACACGGCGAAGATGAACCCGGACGTCACGGCGATCCTCGACGAGGTGTCGGCCGCGCTGACCACCGAGGACCTCACCGAGATGAACCGCCGCAACCAGGGCGACGAGAAGGCGGAGCCCGCCGCCATCGCCGCCGACTGGCTGAAGGACAAGGCCCTCTTCTAAGGGGAGCCGGCCGGGCGGCGACGCCCGGGACACCCGCGAGGGGCCGTCGCGCGAGCGCCGGCCCCTCGCGCCGTCGCAGCCCGCCCGGGCGGACGGAGCATGATGGACCTACCGCTGTCCGACCGACGAAGGAGCCCGCGCATGGCGAAGAAGAAGTCCCCGACCGGCGAGGTGAGCGTCCTCGGCGCCGTGACGACCGTGGCCCGCGAGGTGCGCAAGCACAAGACGGTCGCCGAGTCCGCCCCGCGCGGCGAGGGCGCGAACATCCCGCCCGCCCCCAAGCGGAGCCCCGAGGAGCTGAAGCGCGACATCCAGGCCGGACGCGACGAGCTCGCCCGCACCGTCCGCGAGCTGGAGACCGCCCTCGACGTGCCCGCCCGCGCCTCCGAGCTGAAGGCCGACGCCGCCGGCCGCGCCCGGGCCGTCCGCGACGACGTCACCGCGCGCGTCCGCTCCACCGCCGACGACGTCACCGCGCGCGTCCGCTCCACCGCCGACGACGTCTCGCGGCGCACGCGGGAGTTCACCCGCAAGGACCCCGCCCTCGCCGCGTCGATCGGCGCGGGCGCCGTCGCCGTCGTGCTCGCGGTGGGCGCCGCCGTCGTGTCCGGCGGCCGACGCTGACCGCCTCGATCCGCTCCATCGCCACGGCGGTGCCGCCGACCGTGCTCCCGCAGGACGGCGTGCGGGACCTCTTCGGCAGCCAGCCGGAGCTCGGGCGCCTGGGCACCCGGCTGGTGTCCGCGGCGTTCGGGGCGTCCGGCATCACCACGCGCCGCACGGTGATCCGGGAGCTCGGCACGGCCCCCGGCATGGCCGAGGGTGCCGCGGCCGACTCGTCCCTCCCCGCGGACGCCGATGCGGCCGCGCCGGTCTTCTACGACCGCGCGAGCGGCCGGATCCTGACCCCGGGAACCGGCGCCCGCAACGACGCGTACATCCGCGCGGCGCGCCCGCTGCTGCTCGAGGCGGCGCGCGGCGCCGTCGCCGAGGCCGCGGGCATCGAGGCTGACGACGTCACCCACGTGGTCACCGTGTCCTGCACCGGGTTCTACGCGCCCGGTCCCGACTACGACGTGGTGCGCGGGCTCGGCCTCCGCGCCTCCACCCAGCGCTTCCACCTCGGGTTCATGGGCTGCTACGGCGCCTTCCCCGCGCTCCGCATGGCCTCCCAGTTCTGCGCCGCCGACGAGGACGCCGTCGTCCTCGTCGTGTGCGTCGAGCTGTGCTCGCTGCACCTGCACTCCTCGGGCGACGCCGACACCATCGTCGCGTCGTCGGTGTTCGGCGACGGCGCCGCCGCCGTGGTCGTGACGGCGCGGACCGCCCCGGTGGGGTCCACCGTGCTCGACCTCGACGCGTTCGAGACCGTCCTCACGCCCGTCGGCGAGGAGGACATGGCGTGGACCATCGGCGACCAGGGCTTCGACATGATCCTCTCCAGCTACGTGCCGCGGATCATCGACGACCACATCACCGGCGCGCTCGAGCCGCTGTGGGCCCAGGTCCCCGAGCTGGCCGGCGTCGCGCCGGCGGGCATCGAGCGGTGGGCGATCCACCCGGGCGGGCGGAGCATCCTCGACCGCGTCGAGGACCGGCTGTCGCTCACGCCCGCTCAGCTGGAGCCGTCGCGGTCGACGCTCGCCGAGGTCGGCAACATGTCGAGCGCCACGGTGCTGTTCGTGCTGCGGAGGATCCTGCACGCCACGCCGCCGGCCGACGTGCCGGGCGTCGCGGGGGAGCGGCTCGTCGAGCGCGACGCCGCGCCCGTCGAGGGACCGGGCACGGGCCGCGTGTGCGCCATGGCGTTCGGCCCCGGCCTCACGGTCGAGACGGCGCTGATGACGCGCCGGACCGCCTGATGGACCTCTCCCGCCGCGACGCGGAGCTCACCGAGCTCATGGACGACCCGGACTGCGACCCCGACGCCCTCGCGCGGACCTACGCGCGGTTCGGGTCGGTGAACCGCGTGGTGGCGGGGTGGCGGGGCGTGTACCGGTCGCGGATCCGCCCGACGCTGTCGGCGGAGCGGGACACCGCGCTCCTCGACATCGGCTCGGGCGGGGGCGACGTGCCGCTCGCGCTCGCGCGGTGGGCGCGGCGCGACGGGCTGCGGCTGACCGTCACCGGCATCGACCCGGACCCCCGGGCGACCGCGTTCGCGCGCGCCCGACCGGCGGATCCCGATGTGACCTTCGTCGCGGCGTCGAGCGCGGACCTCGTGGCGGACGGCCGCCGGTTCGACCTCGTGACGAGCAACCACGTGCTGCACCACCTCGACGACGACGCGCTCGACGCCCTCCTCGCCGACTCCGCCGCCCTCGCCCCCAGGGCGCTGCACAGCGACATCGCGCGGGGCCGTCTCGCCTACGCGGCCTACGGCCCCGCGTCCCGGCTCGTCGCGCGCGGGTCCTTCGTGCACGTCGACGGGCTCCGCTCCATCCGCCGCAGCTGGACCCCCGCGGAGCTGGCCCTGCGCGTGCCGCGCGGGTGGCGCGTCGAGGGCGCCGTGCCCTTCCGGGTGCTGCTCGTGCGCGATCCCGCCGCCGGGCGCGCGCGCCCGTGAGCCGCGTCGACGTCCTGGTCGTGGGCGGCGGCCCCGTGGGGATCCACCTCGCGGCGCTTCTCGCGCAGGCCGGGCTCTACGTGCGCGTGTGGGAGGCGCGGGAGCGTCCGGTGGCGCTGTCGCGCGCCATCGGGATCCACGCGCCGTCGCTCGCCGCGTTCGCCCGCCTCGGCGTGGCCGACGAGGTGGTCGCCGAGGCCGTGCTCGTCCGGCGCGGGATCGCCCGCGGGCGCGACCGGGAGCTCGGGCGGGTCGCGTTCGACCGGGTGTCCACCGCGCATCCGTACGTGGCCGCGCTGCCGCAGTGGCGCACCGAGGCGATCCTGGCCCGACGCCTCGCCGAGCTCGCACCGGGGGCCGTCCACCGGGGCGTGACGCTCACGGGCCTCGACGCCGACCCCGTCGACGCCCCGGGCGGGCGG
>NZ_JAVCVL010000160.1:0-6446 GCF_032917815.1 Clavibacter sp. MX14-G9D
CGGGACCCCTACTCCACCGCGTCCGGCCGCCTTGCCCCGCCCTCGTGGGCGCTCCCCTTCGGCGCGGACGCGAGCGGCCGCGACCTCCTCGGCCACGTCGGCCACGGCGCCGTCACGACGCTCGGCACGGCGCTGGCCGTGGTGCTCGCCTGCTGCGCGGTCGGCCTCGTGCTCGGGCTGCTGCCGAGCGCCGCCGTCGGGCCCGTCGAGGTCGCGAACGCCGCTCCGCCGATCCTCGCGGGCATCGTGGTCTCCGCCATCCAGGGTCCCTCGACGGCGGGTGCCGCCATCGCCGTGGCTGCCGTGAGCTGGGCGCCGCTCGCGGCCCACGCGGGCGCGCTCATGCAGGAGGCCCGGGCGCAGCCGCACGTGCGGATCCTGCCGGTGCTGGGCGTCGGGCGCGCGCGCGTCCTCCTCGGCCACCTCCTCCCGGCGGTGGTCGGCCCGGTCGTGCGCAACGCGATGCTGCGGCTGCCGGGCGTCGCCCTCACGCTCGCGGCGCTCGGCTTCCTCGGGCTCGGCAGTGCCCGGCCGACGCCCGAGTGGGGCCTGATCCTCAGCGAGGGCATCGCCTACGCGGAGCGCGCCCCGTGGGCGGTGGCCGCGCCGGCCCTCGCGCTGGTGCTTGCCGCGGTGCTCGCGGTGTCGCTGTCGGCGCACGACCTCACGGGCCTCGTGCGCCGACGCCGGACCGCCGCACGAGCGGTCGCGGAGGCTGCCGCGGGAGATGCCCGGCTCGAGCGCGCCTCGGCGGGGGCGTAGCCGGGCCCCGACCCGGTCCCCCTACGGCTGACGGCCGTCCGGCGGGCGCGGTCCCCGGGGGCCGTCGCCGTCGCGGCCGTCGCCGTCGCGGACCCCGTCCCCGGCCTCCCCTGCATCCCGCTCCGCCGGATCGAGCACGTCCCAGCCGTGCTCCTCCGCGAACTCCGCCGCGGCGGCCTCCTCCTCCGCGGTCGGGGCCTCGGCACGTCGTGCGCGCTCCTCGAGCTCCCGATGGTCCCACCGGCGCAGCTGCACGATGCACAGCACGACGACGGCCGCGCACGGGAGGGCGAGGTACCAGTACCCCGTGGCGAACGCGACCAGCGCTCCCACCCCCATGAGCTTCGCGAGCCCGGGGAGGACCGCCCGTCCGGTCTCGTGCTCCATGGCGCTCCTCGTCGTGGGGCGCCCCGCGGCACCCGCGGGCGGGATCCGCGGACGACGCCTGACGGAAGCCTACGAGGCAAGCGGTGCGGCGCCGCACCCGCAACCCCCGCCCCCGGATTCCCAGCCGACTCCCCGCGGGGCGTAGGCTCTCCACGGCCATCACGAGTGGCCCCCTCGACTCCGCCGCACCCGGCGCCCGCGCCCGACCGGCGCGCCCGCCCCTCTGCGCGCCCCTTGCCGCTCACGCCGCATCAGCCGAAAGCCGTCTCCCGCACCATGTCCTCCACCCGCGCGGCCAGCGCCGCCGCCTCGTCCACCGCCACCCCGCCCGCCGGCAACTCGCGCTCGCGCGTCATCATCGCGAGCCTCATCGGCACGTCGATCGAGTTCTACGACTTCTACGTCTACGCGACCGCGGCGGTGCTCGTCTTCCCCGCGCTCTTCTTCGCGAACGACGACCCGACGGTCGCGCAGCTCGCGTCCTTCGCGGTGTTCGGCGTCGCGTTCATCGCCCGCCCGATCGGGTCCATCCTCTTCGGCCACTTCGGCGACCGCGTCGGCCGCAAGGGCACGCTCGTCGCGTCGCTGCTCACCATGGGCATCGCGACCGTGCTGATCGGCTGCCTGCCGACCGCCCTCACGCCCGGCTGGGAGGTCGCGGCCCCCGCGCTCCTCGTGGTCATGCGCTTCGGCCAGGGCCTCGGCCTGGGCGGCGAGTGGAGCGGCGCCGCCCTCCTCGCGACCGAGAACGCGCCCGTCGGCAAGCGCGCCATCTACGGCACGTTCCCGCAGCTCGGCGCGCCGATCGGCTTCATCGTCGCCAACGGCGTGTTCCTCGCGCTGAGCCTCGGCCTCTCGCCGGAGCAGTTCCAGTCGTGGGGCTGGCGCGTGCCGTTCCTCGCGAGCGCGGTGCTGGTGATCGTCGGCCTCTACGTGCGCCTGAAGCTCATCGAGACGCCGGCCTTCCAGAAGGTCGTCGACTCCGGCGAGGTCGCGAAGCTGCCCGTCGCGCGCGTGTTCGTCACGAGCTGGCGCCCGCTGATCCTCGGCACGTTCATCATGCTGGCGACCTACACGCTCTTCTACCTGATGACCACGTTCACGCTCACGTACGGCACGACCGCCCGCGACGCCGCCTCCGCCGAGGCCGCGGCGACCGCCGCCGGCAAGCCGTTCAACCCGGAGACGTTCGCCGCGGGCCTCGGCTACGCGCGGAACGACTTCCTGCTCATGCTCATCGTCGGCGTCGTCTTCTTCGGCATCTTCACGATGGTCTCCGGCCCGCTCGCGGAGAAGCACGGCCGACGCAAGATGCTCATCGCGACCACCGTCGGGATCCTCGTCTTCGGCCTGCTCTTCGTCCCGCTGTTCTCGGCCGGGTTCGTCGGCACCATGGCGCTGCTCATCATCGGCTTCACCCTGATGGGGCTCACCTTCGGCCCCATGGGCGCGGTGCTGCCGGAGCTCTTCCCGACCAACGTCCGCTACACGGGATCCGCGATCAGCTACAACGTCGCCAGCATCCTGGGCGCCGCGGTCGCGCCGTTCATCGCGGTGGCCCTCTGGCAGCTGCTGGACGGCAACGTGCTCCTCGTCGGCGTCTACCTGAGCGCGATGGCCGCGATCACGCTGGTCGCGCTCATCATCAGCCGCGAGACCCGCGACGCGGACTACGCGGGCAACGTCAGCTGACCCGTCCGCACGACCCGCCGGGCCGTCCGTCGCACTCCGCGACGGGCGGCCCTCCGCATCCCCGGCGCTCCCGGGGGTCGCCCGCTCCGCGCGGCGCCGCTATCGTCGCAGGCATGCAGCCGTCCGCATCCCCTCGCATCGTCGCGGTCGCGCGCGACGACGCCCACCGGTTCTCCAAGCCCGTCCGCCCGTCCATCACGCTCCTCGCCGGGCTCGGCGTGGAGGGCGACGCGCACCTCGGCACCACCGTCCAGCACCTGTCGCGGAAGCGCCGGGACCCCGACGCCCCGAACCTCCGCCAGGTGCACCTCGTCCACGCCGAGCTGCACGCGGAGCTCGCGGAGCAGGGCTTCGACATCGGCCCCGGCGACCTGGGCGAGAACGTCACGACGTCCGGCGTCCCGCTCCTCGACCTGCCGACCGGGACGCGCCTGCACCTGGGCGACGCCGCCGTGGTGGAGATCACGGGCCTCCGGAACCCCTGCAGCCAGATCGACGCGCTCGCGAAGGGCGCCATGAAGGCGGTCCTCGGTCGCGACGCCGACGGGAACGTGGTGCGGAAGTCCGGCGTCATGGGCGTCGTGATCACGGGCGGCGAGGTCCGCCCCGACGACGCCGTGCGCGTCGAGCTGCCCGCGGGCGCCCACGAGGCGCTGCAGCCCGTCTGAGCGGGAGGCCGCGAGGAGCGGTCCTCGTCCCGGGGGGGGGAGGGCGGCGCCTCACCCTTGTCCGTGCGCTCACCCGACGCGCTGACCGCGACCGCGTCCGCGACACCGCGAGCTGCCGCGGCCGCCGTCGGATTCGGTCACCCGCGCACGCTGCCGCCGGCTGACCCCGTGCACGGTTGAGCCGGGACGGCGCCCCCGGGCGATCCCGCCGATCGTGGACGCGAGCGCGCCTGCAGGAACACGGCACGCGGTCGCCCCGGGTCCGCGCCTCCGTGCTGCCGGGCAGCGACGGCGGCGTCAGCGCCCGAGGCCCGCGCGGTCGACGCGGCGGTGGAAGCGCATGCCCGCGAGGCCGCCGACGATCGCGCCCACCAGGCTGACCACGGCGACGAGGACCGCGGTCACGATGCTGGCGACCGTGAGGTCGCCCTCGTCCACGGGGATGCGCGGGAAGCCGTTGAGGTTCCCGAGGATGTTGTACTGCGAGCCGGCGATGGCGGTGACGATCGCCACGACGATCGCGATGACGATCGCCCACAGCCAGACGGCGAAGCCCTGCTTGGCGCCGTCGAATCGGGCCATCCGGCCGGCGACGTAGCCGCCGCAGCAGTAGGCGATGAGGATGACGACCAGCACGGCGATCGCGCCGGCCCAGCCGATGGTATCGGCGTTCTGCTGTGCGGCGTCCGCGGCCTGTCGGGCATCGCCGCCGTTCGAGCCGAGACCGATGGCGGCTCCCGTCGCGGCGACGAGGGCGGTGAGGATCACGGCGGTGCCGGTGGCGGTGAGCCAGCCGAAGAACGCGGATCCGGCCTTGATGCCGCCGAAGCGCTCCTTCTCGCGCTCGACCACGTCGTGCCGGAGCGACGTGCGGTCGCCCGCGGGGACGGCGGCGTCGCGGTCATCGCGCGGCGAGTCTCCGCGCGGGGTGTCCGAGGTGCTCATGATGGTGCCTTCCGTGACGTCCGCGCCTCGTCCGGGGGCCCGGCGGGGTGTGCCTTGGACACTACTCGCGGGCTAACGCTTCGTGCGCTTGCTCTTTAGGGGATGCCGACGCGGCCGGGCCACGCCACCGCCGCGCGCCGTGCCGGAGGGAGGGCTCAGCCGTCCGCCGGCTGCGCGCCCTGCCGCTGCACGACGACCGCGGCCGCGTCCGCAGCCCGGCCCATCGCGGCGGCCCGGTCGGCGCCGCCGGCGAGCGCTGCCGCCAGCGCGCCGCAGAACGCGTCGCCCGCCCCGGTGGTGTCGACGACCCGGTCGACCCGCGACGCGGGCACCTCGACGTCGCCCCACATCGCGCCCTCGGCGCCGAGGGTGACGAGCAGCGACGCAGGAGCGGGCGTGCCCGATGCACGGAGGAGCCCCGCCTCGTGCTCGTTGACGACGACCGGGTCCGCGAGCGCCAGCACGTCGTCGGGCAGCTGCGCGAAGGGCGCGAGGTTCAGGACGACGCGGGCACCCGCGGCGTGCGCGCGCCGCACGCCGTCCGCCACCGTCTCGAGGGGCAGCTCGAGCGAGGCCAGCACCACGTCCCCGGCGCCGAGGCCGTCGAGCGGATCCAGGTGGTCGCCCGTCACGCGCGCGTTGGCACCGGGCGCGACGATGATCGTGTTCTCCCCGTCGTCGGCGACCGCGATGACGGCGAGCCCCGTCGTGGACCCGACGACGGCGACGAGGCCCGCGACGTCGATGCCGCGGCCCTGGAGCCTGGCCCGGTAGGCGGATCCGTCGGCGTCGTCGCCCACGGCGCCCACCATCGCGACGGACGCGCCCTCACCCGCCTCGGCCGCGGCGACGGCCTGGTTCGCGCCCTTGCCGCCCCACAGCCGTTCGGGATCGGAGCCCATGAGGGTCTCCCCCGGCTGCGGGTGCCGCGGGACGCGGACCACCTGGTCGACGTTGAGCGATCCGAGCACCACGACGCGGCCCATGGGCACCTGCCTCCCCCGGCACGACGCCGGCCGCGCCCGGGTGGCGCTCCCCGCCAGGGTACCGAGGACCCGAGGGCGGGCCGGGCCGGGCCGGGCCGGTGGCGGCCGGGCGGTCGACCGGACGCGCGTCAGCCGAACGAGTCGACGTCGTCGAAGACCCGGCGCTCCGTCTCGCCCCAGGGGGTGACGGCGGTCCCCACGCCGAACAGCCCGTCGTACGTGGCGGAGATGACCCCCGTCTGCCGGCCCCGGGTCGCCGCCGCCGACAGGTGGATCACGGGGCCGCCCGACATCCCGCCCCCGGCGGAGCACCCCACCAGCGCCAGCCGTGCGTCGGCGGTCCCGTAGGCCGGCCCGACGCACGTCGCGAGGGGCGTGGTGTCCAGGGTCGACGGCGAGCCCGGGTACCCGAGGGTCAGGTAGTGGAGGCCCGCCTTGGCGAGGCCGAAGTCCGGGGTGACCGCCTTCACGGCGTCCGCGAGGAGCGGGCCGGACGGTCGCTTCCGCATGCGGACGAAGGCGGCGTCGTGGCCCGCGTCCTGCCGGGAGCGCCAGGCCTCGGGCACCTGGTACTCGTCCGCGCCCCACGTCCCGTAGGGGCGGTTCGCGCCGTCCCATGCGGGGGTGAAGGCGATCCGCGTGGCCGACTCGCCGTCGAGCAGCAGGCAGTGCCCGGCGGTGGCGACCATGAGGCCGGAGCCGGAGCGGATCGCCGACGCCGTGCACGACTTCTCCCGGCCGGCGCGGATGAACGTGAGGATGCCGATGTAGGACTGGGCGCCCAGCCGACCCGGCGTGCTGTGCACCAGCTCCGCGTCCGCGCGGGGCGCGGACCGCGACGGGGCGGCCCCGCCGTCGTCGGGCTCGGCGGCGCGGATGCGGTCGGGCGTCCAGTACGCCGCCGCCTCATCCGCCTCCTGGTGCGTGGGCACCGCGACCGGGGGCTCCGTGCCCGGGGCGGCGTGCGCCTCGGCCGCGACCGGGACGGCGGCCGCCCCTCCGCACC
>NZ_JAVCVL010000161.1:0-6315 GCF_032917815.1 Clavibacter sp. MX14-G9D
GGCGGCGCCGGCGGCCGTGAGGCCCCCGGCGGCGAGGGCGACGGCCGCGAGCGCGGCCGCCGTCCGGGTGATGGTGATGCGCGTCATCGGGCTCTCCATGGGTCGGTCGTGCGGGTCGTGCGTGGTGATCCGAGTGGATCAGGCGGTGCGGTCCAGGCGGGCCACCCCGATGGCGCTGTCGGCCATCCCGTAGAACACGTAGTCGACGCCGTCGATCCGCTCGATGGTCGTCGGGAAGACCACGTTGGCGACGATGCCGTCGGTCTCGTCCGCGGTCTCCGGGGAGAGCAGCGGCTCGCTGGTGCGCCGGAGGACGCGCGAGGGGTCGTCGGCGTCGAGGATCATCGCGCCCGCCGAGTAGAAGACGTCCTTCTGCTGCGCCACCCGGAACTCGAGCGTGCCGACGACGCCGTGGTGGATGAGCAGCCACCCCTCGGGCACGCGCAGGGGCACCGGTCCCCCGCCGATCTTCAGCTCCTCGAAGGCGTGCTCGCTGAGGGCCACCTGCCGGTGCCACCTCCACCGCACGAGGTTCGCGACGTCGCGCTCCACCTCCTCGACGGGCACGTAGCTGATCCAGATGCCCGCGCGCCGGTCGGTGACCTGCGCCGGGGGCTCCGCCTCGATGCCCTCGGCGATGCCGAGCTCCCAGGTCGGCCGGTGCAGGGCGGCGTAGCAGGGCGTCCCGTCGGGGCCGGGGACGGCCTCGGGGAAGAACAGCGTGTCCTTGTTCGGGAACAGCGACAGGTCCACGCCGAGGTCGTCGTCGTAGGCGAAGTGCACGGGGCCGAGCCGTCGCCATTCGCGCAGGTCGGAGGAGACGGCGATCGCGCTGCGGGGGCCGACCGGCCCGTAGGCCACGTAGGTCATCACGTGGAGCCCGAGCGCGTCGATGAAGGTGATCCGCGGATCCTCCACCCCCGCGTTCTCGAGCCCCCGCTCGAAGGGCCGGTCGGGCGCGAGCACCACGCCCTGCCGCTCGACGCCGACGGGCACGCCGTCCTCCACGAGGATGCGCGCGATGCCGATGCGGCTCACGTTGCCGGCGGCGACGAGCCGCGGGAGGAGGTACAGCTCGCCGTCGGGGCCGCGCCCGCTGGCCGGGTTCAGCACCCCCTCGGCCTCGAAGGGGTCGTCCGGGTCGGGCGTCATCACGACGCCCACGCGGGTGAGCGCGTAGGGGAACGCGGTCGTGGGGGAGGTGGTCGAGGTCATGGTCAGCCTTTCACGCCGGAGCCGATGTCGGTGGAGATGAAGTACCGCTGGAACACGATGAACAGCAGCACGGCCGGGGCGGCCAGCACGCACGCGCCCGCGAGGACCGCGCCGAACGGGTTGGCCGCGGTCGCCGCCACGTTGCTGATGTAGTTGGCGAGCGACACCGCCAGCGGCTGCAGCGTCGCGTCCTTGGTGATGAGGAAGGGCCACAGGAACTCGTTCCAGGGTCCGATGAAGGTGAGCAGCATCACGGTCACGAGCGCCGGTCGCACGAGCGGCAGCGCGATCCGGCGGAGCACGGCGAGCTCGCCGGCGCCGTCGATGCGCGCCGCGTCGAACAGCTCGCGCGGCACCTGCAGGAAGTACTGCCGGAAGATGATGACCGCCGTCGAGTTGATGGCGAACGGCAGGATCATGCCGAGGTGCGAGTCCGCGAGGCCGTAGTCCCGCGCGATGAGCACGTACAGCGGGATCATCAGCAGCTGGAACGGCACCACCTGGACGAGCAGCGCCAGCGCGAAGGTGATGCCGCGCCCCCGCCACTCGAGCTGCGCGAGCGCGTAGCCCACGAGCACCCCGAACACGACCGTGCAGAGGATCACCCCTCCGGTGAAGATGCCGGAGTTGACGAGCCCCGACACGAGGTCGATGCGTCCGTCGATGTCCGTGTAGTTCGCCCCGGTGATGTTGCCGAGGGAGGGGAACGCGCCCGCGGGCGACGGGTCGGGCGACTCCTGGAGGGAGCCGACGACCATGTAGTAGAACGGGAACAGGAACACGAGCGCGCCGATGGCGAGGACGACCGCGCGCAGGGCCTTCTGCCCCCGCGTCATGCGGTCGCTCACCGGTCCCGCTCCCCGGCGAAGCGGTTCTGCAGGAGCGCGATGACGAGCACCAGCACCACGAGGACCACGCCGATGGCGGCGGCCACCCCGGGCTTCCCCTGCTGGATCCCCTCCTGGTACATCAGCAGCACCGGGGAGGTCGACGCGCCGTTCGGCCCGCCGCCCCCGGTGAGCAGGTACGGCTCGGTGAAGAGGTTCGCGCCGGTCACCGTCGCGAGCAGCAGGACGAGGACCGTCGCGGGGCGGACCCCGGGGATCGTCACGGAGAAGAAGGTCCGGACGCGCCCGGCGCCGTCCGTGGCCGCCGACTCGTACAGCTCCCTAGGCACGTTCTGCAGCGCCGCGAGGTACAGCAGGATGTAGAACCCGAGCTGCTTCCACGTCACGAACAGCGCGATGGTCGGCATCGCCCACGCCGAGTTGATGAGCCAGGAGGGCGTCGGTGCGAGCGGCCCGAGGACGGAGTTCACCAGCCCGTCGCCGGAGAACAGGAACAGCCACACCCCGACGACCGCGACGCTCGCGGTCACGTAGGGCACGTAGTAGGCGACCCGCAGGAACGTGCGGAACCGCACCACCTTGTCGAGGGCGGTGGCCAGCACGAGCGAGAGCACCACGGTGAGCGGCACGTTGATGAGGAGGAACACGCCCACGTTGCCGAACGAGCGGATCACGGCGGGGTCGCCGAGCACGGTCCGGAAGTTGTCGAGGCCCACGAAGGGACGGTCGACGACCGCGCCGGGGGCGGCGAAGAAGTAGTCGTGGAACGCCATGTAGATGGCGAAGCCCAGCGGATACGCGAACACCGCGAGGACGAACACCAGGTACGGCGCGCTGAACAGGAGCCCCAGCGGGTGGCGCCCGAGGATCCGGTTCAGCGGCCCCCGGCGCTCCGCGGCGGAGGGCGAGGGCCGCGGGGCGCCGGGCGGGCGCCCGGCGCGCCGGGGCGCGGAGGTGACGGACACGGCGGTGCCTAGCCCTGCGCGGCGAGCTCGTCGATCTGCGCGGCGGCCTCGTCGAGCGCGTCGTGGACGTCGCCCTCGCCGAAGATCACGGCCTTGGACCACGCGTCGCGGAACGCCTGCAGCATCTCCACCGTGGTGGGCCCGCCGGGCACCTCGACCGTGCGCGCCGCCTGGTCGCCGAACTGCGTGTAGGCGGGGTTGGCGGTGAAGTAGTCGGCGTAGGTGCCCTGCAGGTCGGTGCGCAGCGGCATCTGGCCGGTCAGCTCGAGGAGCTGCCCGTCCTGCTCCTCGCTGGTCGCGAACTTGAGGACCTCCCAGGCGGTCGCCTGGTTCTCGCACGCCGAGTACAGGCCGACGTTCTTCGCGTCGCTGAACGTGTAGACCTCGTCCGCGGGCTTCCCGTCGGCGGTGGGGACGGGGACGGATCCCCAGTCGACCTTGTCCTGGTAGACGGACACGGCCCACGGGCCGACGATGGACATGGCCGCCTGCCCGTCGGCGAACGAGTCGCCCGTGTAGGCCTCCTGGCCGGCGAGGCCCTCGGAGTAGAGGCTCGCCCAGAAGTCGGCGGCCGCGTATCCGGCCTCGTCCGCGAAGGTCGCCTTCCCGTCCTCGACGAGCTGCGCGCCGTCGGACTGCGCCGCGTAGAGCGGGTAGAAGTCGAACTGGGTCTGGAAGAACTCGCTCGTCGGCGCCGGGAGGATCGCGTTGGGCGCGACCCCGGCGTCCACGAGGGTCTTCGACGTCGCGAGGAAGTCGTCGTAGGTCGACAGCGCCGGGGCCTCGGGGTCGAGCCCGGCCTGCCGGAACAGGTCCTTGTTGTAGAAGATCATCACGGGGTTCGACTTCCACGGCATCTGGTAGTAGCCGCCGTCCTCGCCCTGGTACTGCTCCGCGGAGTCGCCGCTGCGCTCCTCGATGTAGGAGGCGCCGTCCGGGAACGACGACAGGTCGACGAGGCCGCCCTGCTTCTGGAACTGGCCGACGGCGCTCGGCGCGGTGTTGAAGATGAGGCACGGCGCGTTGCCGGCGGTGATGGCGGCGCCGATGACCTCCTCGCTGCTCTTGCCCGCGGGGATCTCCTGCCCGGTGATCTGCTCGTCGGGGTGGTCGGCGTTCCAGGCCTCCACCATCTGCTTGCCCCACGCCACCTCCTGCTCGTTGTTCGAGTACCAGATGGTGATGTCGCCGGTGGCCTCGAGCTTGGCGGAGGCGTCGCCCCCGCCTGCCGAGCTGCAGGCGGTGAGGGCCGCGAGGGCGATCGCGGAGGATGCGGCCACCGCGAGGCGGCGGCGGGATCGTGACGGCGTGCGGGACATCGGTGTCTCCTGTCTCTCCCGGCTCCATCGCCGGGTGCGGTGCTGCGGATCGTGAGGTGCTGCGGTCGTGCGGTGGTCCGGCGCGGCGGCGCGGTGCCGTCGCGGCGGGGTCAGGGGCGGACGGGGGTCCGGTCGTCGGCGGGTGCCGGGCCGGTGGATCCGCGCACCACGAGGCGCGCGGGGTCGAGCTCGACGCTCGGGACGGATTCCGCGTCGACGCGGGCGAGGAGCGTGCGGGCCGCGGCGGCCCCCCACGCGAAGGGGTCGCTCGCCACGGTGGTGAGCGGCGGGTAGACGTGCTGGGCGATGTCCGTGCCGTCGAACCCGGTGATCGAGAGGTCGTCGGGGACCCGGAGGCCGGACCGCTGCGCGACGCCGAGCCCGGCGATCGCCATGGGGTCGTTCGCGTAGACGATCGCGGTCGGCCGGTCGGGCCGGTCGAGGAGCGCGCGGGTCGCACGCGCCCCGTCGGAGGCGGAGAAGTCCGTCTCGACCACGGTCGCGTCCGCCGTCCCGAGCTCCGTCGCCGCCACGAGGAAGGCGTCGCGTCGCCGGCTGCCGTGCAGCATCCCCGACGGCCCGGCCACGTGCGCGATGCGCCGGTGCCCGAGGTCGACCAGATGGGCGACGGTCGCGCGCACGCCCGCGGCGTCGTCGAGCACGACCGCCGGCAGGTCGCTGGGGCACGCGGGGCGCCCGAGGGTCACGGCGGGCAGCCCGAGCGACGCCACGAGGGCGATCCGCGCGTCGTCGTGCCGCAGGTCGGTGAGCAGCACGCCGTCGACGCGCCGGTCCCGGGCGAAGGAGCGGTAGGCGTCGAGCTCCGCGTCCTCCCCCTCGACGACGCTCAGCACGAGCGCCCGGCGGAGGGGCGCGAGGACGCTCTCGACGCCCGCGATCAGACCCGGGAAGAACGGGTCGACGCCGATGACCTTCGGGTCGCGCGCGATGACGAGGCCGACCGCGTAGGACGTGCGGGTCGACAGCGAGCGGGCCGGGAGGCTGGGGCGCCACCCCAGGTCGTCGGCCGCGCGCAGGATGCGGGCGCGGGAGTCGGAGCTGACGCCCGGCCGGTCGTTGAGGGCCGCGGACACGAGCGCCTTGCTGACGCCGGCGCGCTGGGCGACGTCGAGGATCGTGGGTGCGCCCGCGGCCATGGCCCCTCCTCGTCGAGTGCCGGCGGGCCACGTGGATGCGCGACCTGAACCGGTTCAGATGACGCTACGCCCCGACCGCCGCCGAGCGCAAGGGCCGGATCGAGACCGGGTGCGAGGGCCTGGTCGCCCAGGTCCGGCGGGCCTACGCCCCCGGTGCGACCAGCCCCTCCATCACGTCGAAGAACGAGCTCCAGCCCTGGATGGTCATGGCACGCTGCTCGGGCGTGAAGTCGCCCGCGACCTGCGTGAACGTCATGCGCGTGGCCCCGCCCGCGACCTCCTCGAGCTCGACCCGCAGCGGCTCCCCCGCGGGCTCGTCCGGCCGGTCGGTCATCGTCATGCGGAGGCGTCCCGGGCGGTCGAGCTCGACGTACCCGCCGGCCCAGTCGATCGCGTTCCCGTCGGGGAGGCGCATCACGGCGGTCCAGGCGCCGCCCTCGCGCACGTCCATCCGCAGGGTGTCGTGCGGGACCTCGATGTCCGCGCCGCCGAACCAGGCGGAGAAGTCGGCCGGGGTGGTCCACGCGTCGTAGACGCGCTCCCGCGGGGCGGCGAACGTGCGGGTGATGACGATGGGCTCGCTCATGGCGACCTCCGATGCTGCAGGACGGACGGGCCCCGGGCCGGACCCCGGCATGGGGAGGGCCGCCGCCCCCGAGGAGGCGGCGGCCCTGCCGCGAGTCGACCAGCCGCGGACGGCCGTGTCAACGGGGTGCACCCGGGGAGCGCTCAGTCCCCGTCCCGGCCGTCGCGCGCGTCGCTCGACGGGACCGCGACGCGCGACGCCGGCTCGGCCGCGTCGGGTCCGGTC
>NZ_JAVCVL010000162.1:0-6280 GCF_032917815.1 Clavibacter sp. MX14-G9D
GCCGGCGTCGTCGCGGCCGCCGCCGGGCTCGCGCTCGCCCCGTCCCTCGCGTCGAGCCTCGCGTCGGCGGTGCGGGATCCGGGCGCCCACCTGCCCGCCATCGCGACGTTCGTCGTCGCGGCGTCCGGCATCACCGTCGGCGGCCTGGGCGCGGCGTTCTGCGCGCTGGTCGCGGGCGTGCTGGTGCACCTCGCCCTCCGACCGCGCCGGGCACCGCGTGCCAGACTCGATCGACACGAGGAGCGAGACCCCGCATGAGCCACGACCCCACCTCCCCCGCACCCGGGACGGATGCCGCCGAGCCCGGAGCGGATGCCGCCGCGGCGCCCCGCGACACCGAGCTGCAGAGCACCACCTGGACGCTGGTGCTCGCCCTGAGCGCCGAGCAGGTATCGGGCGACGGCACCACGTCCGCCCGCCTGGCCGAGGCGCACGCCGCCTTCGAGCGGCTGCTGCCCGCCGACCACGTCGTCGTCCGCTGGACGCGCGCGGTCGGCCGCGAGATGACCGCCGAGGCCCGGCTCTGGACGCGATGGGAGCTGTTCACGCCCACGGTCGCGACGCCGCTGAAGCTCTGGTCGGAAGGCTACGTCGACGAGACGTGGTTCGCGGAGCGCGTCGAGGACGACCCGTTCGTGCCCGTCGTCATGAAGGCGCCCGAGGGCCGGGCGGGGGTCGGGGCGTGAAGGTCCTCGTCACCGGATCCCGCGGCAAGGTCGGCCGCGCGGCCGTCGAGGCGCTCGTCGCCGCCGGGCACGACGTCACGGGGGTCGACCTCGTGCGTCCCGTCTTCGACGCGGGCGTCGTCGTCCCCGGCCGCTACGTGATGGCGGACCTCACCGACCAGGGCGCCGCGTTCGCGGTCGTCGCCGGGATGGACGCCGTCGTGCACGTCGCCGCGATCCCCCAGCCCACCGGCAACCCGGCCCACGTCGTGCTGCAGACGAACCTCATGTCGACGTTCCACCTGATCGAGGCGGCCGTCCGGCTCGGCGTCCCGCGCTTCGTCAACATCTCCAGCGAGAGCATCGTCGGCAACTTCTTCCCCGAGCGGCCGTTCCTCCCCGACTACGCGCCGGTCGACGAGGACCACCCGCTGCACCCGCAGGACCCGTACGCCCTGTCGAAGGCCTTCGGCGAGCAGCTGATGGACGCCGCCGTGCGCCGCTCCGACATCCGCGTCATCTCGCTGCGCCCGAGCACCGTGCACAACGACGACAACTACGCGACGAACCTCGGGCCGCAGGTGCGCGACGCGTCCGTGCTCACCGCGAACCTGTGGAGCTACATCGACGCGGACGACCTGGCCGACGCGATCGTCCTCTCGGTCGCCTCCGACCTGCCGGGCCACGAGGTCTTCTACATCGCCGCGGCCGACAACGCGGGCGGCCACGACTTCGCCGCCGAGCTGCGCCGCCACTACGGGGACGCCATCGAGCTCCGGTCGCTGGAGCGCGTCGACTCGTCCGGCATCTCGACCGCGAAGGCGCGCCGCCTCCTCGGCTGGGAGCCGACCCGCAGCTGGCGCGACCACCTCGACGCCGACGGGAACGCGCTGCCGGGGGTGGGCGCCGCGCGCTGATCGGCGCGCGGCCCTCACCGCAGCGGCTGCATCCGGACGGCTCCGGGCGCTCGGCGGCGAGCGCGCGGGCGAGCGTCGTCACCCCCTCCGCACGTGCACGTCGGCGACCAGCCCGGGTCTCCTCGGGGACGCCACGGACGCCCTCCCTGGGCTCTCGCGGATGCATCGTGACGAGCCGCTGGACGATCGGGATCCCGCGTCGCTGGGCCTGATCGACGATTCGGTGGGGTCGTCCCGGCGTCCGGCGGTGCCTCAGACCGGTCGGCGCGCGAAGAGGCCGAGGGCGTAGGCGAGCAGCATGCCGCCCATCGCGAGGCCCGCGATCACGGCGACGAGCTCGGCCGCGGCGGTGAGGAGCCCGACGGCGCCGAGCACGACGAGCATCGCTCCCAGCCAGGTGAACATGCGCTCGTGGAAGGCCCAGGCGAAGGGCAGGAAGTGCAGCCCGACCACGAGCACGATCAGGGCAGGGCGGAGCTCTCCACGGCCGGCGGCGACCAGCGCGTCCGTGCCCACCCGGATGAGGGCGAGCTCGCCCACGACGCAGAGCAGGTACACGCCGATCGCGACCCGCGACGGCGGCACGAACCGGCCCAGGCCACGAGGTCGGACGAACAGCATGCCGAGCGTCGCCACGACGAGCACGACGACGAGGACCTGGACCGCCACGGCTGCCGCGTCATCCAGGCCGCCCGCGTACGAGAAGACGAACGTCGCGGCGCCCACGAGACCGGCCAGCGCCCCGATGCGCCGAGGGTCGACGAAGCGGGGAGGCGTCCCCGCGCGATCCGTGCGGGCGCCCTGTTCCATGGGGCGAGTGTAGGACCGGGCTCCCCGGGAGCGGGGAGCGGGGTGCCGGGTGCCGGGACCTGGAAACCCCTCTATGCGGGTGGTGACGGCAGGGCGCTGGGGCCGCATGCTGGGGTCATGGGGATCCGAGCCACGAGCGTGTCGCTGCTCCTGGTCGGCGCCGCGCTCAGCGGCTGCGCCGCCGGTGCCGATGACGTCTCCGCGGGGACGGGGGCGACCTCGGCGACGCCTGCCCCGGTGGACGAGCTGACCGCGCGCACGTTCGTCATGGACACCGGTGACGGGGCCGAGCTCTGCCTGGGCGGCGTCGGCGAATCCCTCCCTCCGTCGTGCGGCGGACCCGACGCCGTCGGGTGGGATTGGGCCGCGGTGGAGGACGAGGAGACCCTGTCGGGCAGCACCTGGGGCCACTACGAGGTGCACGGCACCTGGGACGGCACCGCCTTCACGCTCACCCGCACGCCCGTTTCGTACGACCCTCGAGCCGCATCGACGCCGCTCCCCGATCCCACGCCGGGCGTCCCCGCGGACCCGGCGGCGATCGCCCGCGCGATGGAGGACCACTCGAGCGCCATGGGCACGCCCGGCGGGCCGCTCTGGCTCGGCGAGTACCAGGGTCGCGTGTCGGTCGGCGTCATCCACGACGACGGCACGCAGCAGGCGGCGGCGGATGCCGAGTACGGGGAGGACGTCGTCGAGATCCACTCGGCGCTCCGACCTGCGGAAGGCGACTGACCCGATCGCCACGACGACGCCGACCTCGTCGGACGCGGTGATCGTCGCGCGATCGGACGGGCTCACCACGCGACCGCTTGCATCGTCGCCGCGCTCGCGCTGACGGATCGCGCGCGAGCGGAACCCACTGATGTGCTCTCCCGCCAGCTGTTCGCCGTCCAGGACCCTCTCGTGGATGCGCTCGCGGACTCGACGCGCTCGTCGCGCACCTCGCGGCCACGCACGAGGTGACCGTCGTCGACGGCGCCGACCCCGGCATCGCGGATCCCCATCCGGACGCCGTGCGCACCGTGCGCCTCGTCCGCCGTGACGGCACGGGCCGGGCGATGGTGCTCGAATGGACCTCCTTCCCCGGAGTCATCGTCCACGTGCCCGGTCGGGGGCCCGCCACCCACGCGGCGTCCGCGTACCCGCCGTGCGGCTGCGACGCGTGCGACGACACGTGGGATCAGCTGGCGGACGGCTTGGAGGACGAGGTGCTGAAGCTCGCGGGCGAGCGCCCGGCGTCCGTGGAGCCCTCCCTCCCCACGTTCGACCGCCGACGCCAGGCCGGCCGACGCTGACCGCCCGTCGCTGACCGCCCGGCGCTGACCGCCCGGCGCCGCCCGTCGTCGGCCGCGCCCCCGCGTCGGTACGCTCACCAGGTGAGCAGCGCCGGGGATCCCATCGACCCGGGCGCCGCGCACCCCGGGTCCGCCGCCGGCACCACCCCGGGTGGCATCGAGGCCGCGGTCGCCGACGCCACGCCCGTCCCCGCATCGGGCACCTCCACGACCGCGGTGGGCGCCGCGCTCCAGGTCGGGACGATCGTGAGCGTCAGCCTGGGGTCATCGCTCGCCGGGCTCGTGATCCCCGTCGTCGGCGCCGTGATCGTCGTCGCCGCGCGCCAGGTGATGATGGCGGCGCTCGTGCTGCCCGTCGCACGGCCGCGGATCCTCCGCATGACCCGCGCGCAGCTCGTGCCCGCGGTGCTGCTCGGCCTGTCGCTGTCCCTCATGAACCTCTCGTACTACGCGGCCGTCGACCGGCTCGGCCTCGGGATCGCAGCGACCATCGAGTTCCTCGGGCCGCTCTCCATCGCGCTGATGGCCGCCCGCCGCCTCCTCGACGCCGTGTGCGCGCTCGTGGCGGCGGTGGGCGTGGTCGTGCTCACCGGCCTCGAGGGGCGGATCGACCCGTTCGGGCTGGTCTGCGCGGTCACCGCCGCGGTGTCCTGGGCGGCGTACATCGTCTGCACCCGCCGGGTCGCGGAGCGCCTGCCCGGTCTCGAGGGGATCGCCGTGGCGAGCCTCGTGAGCGTGGTCGCGCTGGGCCCCTGGGCGCTCGCCACGCTCGACGTGACCGCGCTCGACTGGCGCGTGGTCGGCCTCCTCGCCGCCATCGGCCTGCTGTCGTCGGCGGTGCCGTACTCGCTCGACACCGTGATCCTCCGCCGCATCACGCCGCGCCTGTTCGCCGTGCTCACGAGCCTCAGCCCCGTGGTCGCCGCCGTCCTCGGCGTGATCGTGCTGCAGGAGACGCTGACGCCCGTCCAGCTGGGGGCGATCGTGGTCGTCTGCACGGCGGCCGGCGTCGCCATCGCGACCCGGGCTCCGGCGGCTCCGGCTGCTCCCGCGGCTCCGACTGCTCCGTGACGCGCACAGCCCCCGCCGCCGGTCCAGGACCGGGAGCGGGGGCTGTCTCCGCGTCGAGCGCGGCTTCGGGGCGTCGCCGGAGGATCAGCCGACGCGGTGCACGCGCGGGTCCTTCGCGCCGTAGCCCGGAGCGTGGTACGGCCGGTCGTACGCCCACCGCTGCCCGTTGTAGACGGTGAAGGGCGAGGGAGCGAAGTTGGCGCCCGTGATCCTGCTGGTGCAGTCGTTCACGAAGGTGATGGTCGCGCCGTAGGCCTTGCTCCTGTTGGTGATGGGCACCTTCCACGTCAGCTTGTTGTGGCCGGGCCATCCCACGCCCTGGCACGTCGTGACGCCGGTCGCCCTCGACGTGACGAGGGCGCCGCCGACGTCGCCCGTCTCGTCGCTGATGTAGAGGTCGATGGAGCCCGTGCGGAGCGGGACCGCGGCGCTCACCTCGCCCGAGCCGTGGACCCCGGCCGCCTGCGCCGGCGATGCGGCCGCCACGGAGGCGAGGGAGAGGAGGACGGCGCCGACGGCGAGCGCGGTGCGCCGGCGCCAGCGCTTCGCGGAGGATGCGGGGGTGGGGGACATGGGGACCTTCCGAGTCGGGACAGCAGGGTGCACATCCGTGCAGGTGACCTGAACGATAGGACTCGCGGGTCCAGAGAGGATCCTGTCGTCCACAGCCGTCCGAGCGGTGCGGCCTCGCTGACGGCGTCAGCACCGGGCAGGTGCTCCGCACGGCGACGGCCCCCGCTCCCCAGCCCGAGGAGGGCGGGGAGCGGGGGCCGTCGCGGACGGGTCCGGTCAGCCCCGCGAACGGTGCGAGCCCGTGATGTTGGTGAGGTAGGTCTGTCCCGGCGACGCGACCACGAAGGGATGGTCGACCGACCTCATCCTCGCGAACGAGGCCGAGCAGCTGTTGACGACGCCGAACTGGATGCTCGTGACGCCGGAGGGGATGGGGACGGCGTTCCAGCCCGTCCTCGCCGGGATGCAGGTCACCTCCTGGCCCGCGACCCGGATGATGCCGGTGTAGCCCAGCGAGGGGGCGATGTAGACGTCGATCCCGTTCCAGTGACCGGGGTGGAAGGACGCCTCGGGCGCCGCCTGGGCGGGCGACGCCACGACGACGGAGGACAGGGCGAGGAGGGCGGCTCCCGCCACCAGGGTGACGCGACGGAGACGTCGGCGGGCGCCGGTGCGGGGCAGGGCGGATGACATGGGGACCTTCCTGATGGGGGACCGGCACGATCGTGACGGACGCGGAGAGCGTAGGAGCGCCCCGTCACCTCCGGCGGCGTCGCTGCACAGGCGCCGGGAGGCGGCGCGGCCGCGCCGATCCCGATGCCGCCCCCTCCCCGCTCCCCGCCCCGGCACCGAGGCGCCGCTGCCGTCCGGACCGGGAGCGGCGTCAGCGCCCGGCGAGCTCCGCGAGCACCTCGGCGAGCTGGCCGACGGCCCAGACGAGGTCCTCCTCCTCCACCACGATGGGCGGCGCGAGGCGGATCGTCGAGCCGTGCGTGTCCTTCGCGAG
>NZ_JAVCVL010000163.1:0-6207 GCF_032917815.1 Clavibacter sp. MX14-G9D
ACCGCCCGGGCGCGCGCGTCGAGGCGGTCGGCCTCGGCCTCGAGCTCGCCGCGGCCGGCGTCGGTGATCTCGTAGTACCGGCGCGCGCGGCCGTCGACGACCTCCTCGCCGGACGCGCGGATCCGGCCCTCGCGCACCAGGCGGTCGAGCGATGCGTAGAGCGTCGTCACGCGCAGCGTCACGGCGCCGTCGCTCAGCCGGGCGACGTCGGCGAGGACGGCGTAGCCGTGGCGACGGCCCGCGGCGAGCGCGGTGAGGATCCAGAAGGCGGTCTCGGTCATGGTCGGAGCATACCCACGGTGGGAATATGTCGGCAACGGTGATGCTCGCGCCCCGGCCTGCCTGTCCGCCCGGCCCCCGCACGGCGTCCCCCGAGGCGCGGTGCCCTAGCGTGGACGCCTCGCGGATCCGCGCGCCGTCCACCCCGAGGAGCCCGCATGGCCCACCGCCCGCACGCCGCCCGACCGGCGGGCCGCCGTCCGGCTCCCCGACCGCGCGACCGCTCCGACACGCGCGTCACCGTCACGCGCGTCGTCCGCGACGGCCTCGCCGTGCGGATCAGCACCATCGGCACCGACGGCGACCGCCCCTTCGTGCTCGTCCCCGGCATCGGCGTCTCGTCCGACTACTTCGAGCGCCTCGCCCCCGTGCTCAACGACCACGGCCCGGTGCACGCCCTCGACCTGCCGGGCTTCGCGGGCGTCGCGCACCCGGGTCGCGCCCTCGAGATCAGCGAGTACGCCGACCTGGTGGGCGCCGCGATCGACGGGCTCGGCCTCGACGACCCGGTGCTCGTCGGCCACTCGATGGGCACGCAGGTGGTGGCGGACCTCGCCTCCCGGCGGCCCGGGCTCAGCACGCTGGTGCTCATCGGCCCGGTCGTGTACCCGCGGGAGCGCACCATCCCGCGGGCCGCGGTGCGGTTCCTGCAGTCGACGCTGCACGAGCCGTCGCGCATCAAGGTGCTCGCGATCCGCGCCTACCTGGTCTGCGGGGTGCGCTGGTTCCTCCGGGTGCTGCCGAAGATGATGCGGTACCGGATCGAGGACCGCCTCCCCCGCATCCGGGCCAGCACGCTCGTCATCCGCGGGGAGCACGACGCCGTCGCCCCGCGCGCCTGGGTGAAGGAGATGGGACGGCTGCTGCCGCGGGCCCGGCTGTGGGAGATCCCCGGGGCGGCGCACTCGGTGATGCACGCGCACGCCGACGAGGTCGCCCGCCTCTGCGTCGAGCACGCCGCGCGGCGCGCCGAGGACGCGGGATCGGCCGAGCTGCGGCGCCTCCCCGAGGAGCTGGCGGGCGACGGTGACGAGCACGAGGACTTCGCGCCCACCCCCACCGACTCGCTGCGCGCGTTCACGGCCCAGGTCGCGGAGGGCGTCGCCATCCTCCGGGACGACGACCAGGCCCTCGGGGCCGCGAAGACCGCGCACGCGGAGGCCATGGCCGATGCGGCCGAGCGTGCCCGCGAGCGTCGGGAGGGCGACGGGTAGGCGGAGCCGGCACGCGCGAGGGGCTGCCAACGGACCGGTGCCGCCAGAGGTCAGGGGCGCTCGGCGGTCAGGGAGCCGGCGGATCGGACGCGGCCCGTGCGGCGGCGTGCCGGCGGAGGGCCGCCGCGACGACGCGCGCCGCCTCGAGCTCCTCGGGGTCGAGCGCGTCGATGAACACCTCGCGGACGAGGCGCAGGTGCGAGGAGGAGGAGCTGCGGAAGACGGTGGCGCCCTCGGCGGTCAGGGTGATCCACGCGCCGCGGCTGTCGGAGGCGTCCCGGTCGCGGCGGATGAGGCCCCGCTCCTCCATGCGGCGGAGGTGGTGCGACAGCCTGCTGCGCTCCCAGCCGACGACGTCGGCGAGGTCGGACGAGCGGAGCCGGTGCTCCGGCGCCTCGCTGAGCGCCAGCATCACGCCGTAGTCGCCCGTGGAGATGCCGGAGGTCGACTGGAAGTCCGACGCCAGGGTGCGGCGCACGGCCTCGGCCGTCTCGAGGTACTCGCGCCACACGTGCAGCTCCGCCGGGGTCGGCGAGCGCCGGCGGCGCGGGGCTGCGGGCGTCTCGTGCACGGTCGTCCTCCTCGGTGGATCCAGGGTACCGGGGCGTCGCCGACCCCGGTCGGGCTCAGGCGTGCACGGGTCCGCCGTCCGCGGTGATGCGCGCCGGCGGGCGGCCCGCGAGCCGCGCGCCCCCGGGGTCGGCGGCGAGCAGCTCGCGCACGCGCGGCGCGACCTCCTCGCCGAGCAGGCGGATGCTGCGCTCGCGCGCCTGCCGCGGCATGTGCAGGAGGTCGTACTTGAGGTCGAACCGGGAGAGGTGGTTCTCGCGCGCGATCCACGCGATGCGGCGCGCGACGGTGTCGGGCGAGCCGACGAAGAGGGATCCGGTGACCGTCTCCTCCGTGTACCGCTCGCGGGTGGGCGCGTAGAAGCCGCGCTCCTCGCTCATCCGCGTGACGACCGGCTCCCAGTGGCGCCAGTACAGCTCGCGGGCCTCCTCGTCGGTGTCGGCGACGAGGCCGAGCGAGTGCTGGCCGATGGGCAGCTCGGCGTGGCCGGCCTGCGCGAGGGCGCGGAGGTACAGCGCCGCGTGGCCGGCGAAGCGCTCCGGGCGCCCGCCGATGATCGCCATCATGAGCGGCAGGCCGTAGCGGGCCGCGCGCACCACGGAGTCGGGGCTGCCGCCGATGCCGATCCAGGCGGGGATGCCGCCCTCGGGCATCCGCGGCTGCAGGCGCACGTCGTCCAGCGGCGGGCGGTGCCGGCCGGACCAGGTGACGCGCTCCTCGCGCATGAGCCGAACGAAGAGCTCCAGCTTCTCCTCGAACAGCTCCTCGTACTGCGCGATGTCGTAGCCGAACAGCGGGAAGGACTCGGTGGCGGATGCGCGGCCGAGCACGACCTGGGTGCGCCCGCCGGAGATCGCGTCGACCGTCGCGAACTCCTGGTAGAGACGGACGGGGTCCTGCGTCGACAGCACCGTGACGGACGTGCCGAGCCGGATGGTCGAGGTGGCCTGCGCTACCGCGGCGAGGAGGACCGGCGTGGCCGAGTCGACGTTGCCCGCCCGGTAGTGCTCGCCGACGCTGAAGACGTCGAGGCCCACGGCCTCCGCGAGCTGCGCCTCCTCCACGAGCAGGCGCACGGTCTCGGCGTCGCCGAGGACCCGGTCGCCGTCGGTCGCGAGCTCGCCGAACGAGTCCAGGCCGATCTCGAACCGCGTCGGGTCGATGATCGCGGGTCGCCCGGGAGCGGCCCCGGCGGTGGCCTCGGTGGCGGTCATGGCGGATCCTCCCGGTCGGTCGCGCGCCGGGAGCCCGACGCGGTGGTTGACGTGTCCACCATCTCGCAGAGTGGTTGACGTGTCAACCCTCGGGGCGGACCGCGCCGAACGCATGCAGGCCCAGGGCGTCCGCGAGGCCCTGCGCGAGCCGCGCGCCGCGCACGCTGGTGCCCTGGTCGTCGAGGGGCGGGCTGAAGACCGCGGCCCCCAGCCGACCCGGCGCCGCGAGCACGAGGGCGCCGGACACGCTCGACTTGGCGGGCACGCCCACCCGCCGCATCCACCGGCCGGACCCGTCGTAGACGCCGCAGGTCGCCATCACGGAGACGACGTCGCGCGCGACGCGCTCGGAGACCACGCGCGAGCCCGTCAGCGGGTTCCGGCCGCCGCACGCGAGCGTCGCGCCCATCGCCGCCAGCGTCTCGGCCGAGACGAGCACGGCGCACGCGCGGGCGTACGCGGCGACGCCCTCGTCGGCCGTCACGTGCAGCGTGCCCTCCGAGCGCATCAGGTGCGCGAGCGCGTGGTTGCGGTCGCCGAGGAGGCGCTCGGACTCCGCGACCTCCTCGTCGACCTCGAGGCGGCGGCCCGCGAACGCGCCGAGGCCCGCGAGGATCCGCTCCGAGCGCTCCGCCAGGGACGACCCGCGGACGAGGCTCGCCGTGAGGATCGCGCCCGCGTTGACCATCGGGTTCGGCGGACGGCCGGTGCCGCTCTCCAGCTTGATCGCGTCGAACGCCTCGCCCGTCGGCTCGATGCCGACCGCGTCGAGCGCGTCCCCGTCGGTGTCGGCGAGCGCCAGGGCGAACAGGAACGGCTTCACCGCCGACTGGACGGAGAACGGGTGCGTGCTGTCCCCGGCGCGGTGCGTGCGGCCGTCGGGCGTGACGAGCGCGATGCCCGCGAGCCCGGGATCCGCGTCGGCCAGCTGCGGGATGCTGTCGTCGACCGCGCCGCCGTCCTCCTCCGCGACGCCCGCGAGCATCCGCTCGAGGTCGAGCGCGTGGGCGGGGTCGTGGGCGGGGTCGCGTGCAGGGTCGTGCGGGGCGGATCCGGGTGCGGGCATGCTCCCACCCTCGCAGGGTGCGGCCGCGGGCGACGGCCCGGCCCGGCGCTCCGGCCCGCCGGCTGGGGACATCGTGCCGGACGTGCCGTCGTGTCGGCGCAGACTCCTGTGCCGCGCGATCCCCCGCGATCGGCTCGCGCGAGCACCGTCCCTCCCCGCGCCACCCCCCTTCCGACAGGAGAGAGCCATGCCCAGGATCCATCCCCGCAGGACCAGCCGCGGCGCCGTCGTCGCCACGCTCCTCATCAGCGGAGCCCTCCTCGCCGCCGGCACCGCCCCGCCGACGCCAGCGGCGCGCTGAGGTCCATCGACATCCAGACCCGCCACACCGGGGCGTCCAGCGACGTCCTCTCCGTCCTGGTCACGGACGGCGGGAGCAACAGCGTCTGCGTGCCCCTGATCGTCGGCGCGGGCCTCGACGCCACGCGGCTCACGAACGGCTACGTGGTCAACAGGATCCTGCTGCGGCAGGGCCAGTCGTACGAGGCGTTCAGCTACGGCGACGGCGAGTGCACGGACGGGCTCCACTTCATCGGCTCGAAGGGAGCGATCGACCCGGCGAGGTCCGTCCGGTGGTCCGTGTACGACGCGCGGCCGCCCCGGGCCGCCTACTGACCTCGCCCGCGGGGACCTCGCGGTCCCGCGTCCGACAGGGACATCACGGCACGACGCGGCCGGCACCTCCACGGCGCCGGCCGCATCGTCGTCCGCGCGGCGGCGGCTGCGCGGCGGCGTGCGGGGCGGAACCGCGAGCCGGCTCAGCCGACGGCGTCGCGCGGATCCCCGGCGACGGTCGACGGGACGAGGCGCGGCATCACCCGGACGAGGACCACCATGCCGACGAGCTCGACGAGGGTCTGGGTGACGACGACCACCGGGGCCAGCGCGAGAGACGCCGGCAGAGCCAGGGCGAGCGGCAGCACGACGAGGGAGTTGCGGGTCGCTCCGCTGAACACGAGCGCCCGCGTCGCCGGCACGTCGAGCCGGAACAGCCGTCCCAGGCCGATGCCGACGAGGGTCGCGAGGAGGAGGAACCCGACGTAGATCGGGACCAGGATCAGCAGCCGGCCGGCCGCGGCGCCGACGGCGGCCGCCTGGGACGCGACGACGGTGAGGAGCGTGGCCATCATGAGCGGGACCATCGCCGCGAGCATCGACCGTTCGATGACACGTCCCGTCCGGTGGCCACGGCGGGCGATGCCCTGCACGATCGCCGCCGCGGTCAGCGGGAGGACGATGAGCACCACGAACGCGCGGGCGAACGGCCCGACCTCCACCACGGCGACGCCCTCCGGGCCGATGAACAGGAGCAGGTACGCCGGCAGGAGGAGGATCTGGGCGAGCATGAGCAGCGGCGCCGCGGCGAGGAGCCGGTCGGCGGCGCCGCCGGCGAGCCCGGCGAAGACGATGACGTAGTCGATGCACGGGGTCAGCAGCACCAGGAGCACCCCGAACAGCAGCGCGGGGTCGTCGGCCACGAACCGGGACAGGCCGTACGCGATCAGCGGCACGACGACGAAGTCCGCCACCGCGACCGCGGCCAGGAACCGGACGTCGCGGAGCGCGCGTCCCATGGCGGCGAATGGGACGCCGAGGAAGGTCGCGAACAGCAGCAGCGCGAGCACCGGCTCGATGGCGGCTTCGAGGTGATGGGCGCCGGGGACCGTGAGCCCGATGCCGGCGCCGACGGCGATCGCGGCGAGGTAGAGGGCGACCTGGTGGCGCTCGAGCCACGGCACGACGCCGGTGGCGGCGCCGGTCACGGCGCCGTTCACGGCGCCGGTGCCAGCGCGCGTGCCGCCCGCACGGCCGCCGCCACGAGGTCCCCGTCCGTCACGTCGTGCACGGCCTCCCCGCCGTCGGG
>NZ_JAVCVL010000164.1:0-6232 GCF_032917815.1 Clavibacter sp. MX14-G9D
GCGACGCCGGATCCCGCGGCGTCCGCGCGACCCGACGCCGAGCCCGCGGTCCCCGCCGACGGCCCGACCGCCGACCCCGCGGCGGACGCCGTGCCGACGGCCGGCGCTCTCCGCCAGGTCGGGATCCCCGCCCTCGTGCTGTCCGTCTTCGCCGCGCTCGCGGCCGCCATGGGCGTCGTGGCGTACCGGCATTTCAGACGGCTGCTCCGATAGGGGTAGCCTGATTTCGACCACAACCTGCAGGGAGTCATCCATCGTGCCCAAAATCCTGATCGTCGGCGGCGGCTACGCCGGTTTCTACACGGCATGGAAGCTCGAGTCGCACCTCCGATCCGGCGAGGCCGAGGTCACCATGGTCGACCCGCTGCCGTACATGACGTACCAGCCGTTCCTGCCCGAGGTCGTGTCCGGCTCCATCGAGCCGCGCCACGCCGTGGTGTCCCAGCGACGCCACCTCCGCACCACGAACGTGGTCACGGCCAAGGTCACCGGCATCGACCACGCGTCGAAGACCGCGACCATCACGCCGCCCGTGGGCGAGCCGTACGAGTTCTCCTACGACATCATCGTCGTCACCGCGGGCAGCGTCTCGCGCACGTTCCCGATCCCGGGCGTGGCCGACGAGGCCATCGGCCTGAAGACCATCGAGGAGGCCGTCGCGATCCGCGACCGCATCTTCGCGAACTTCGACCGCGCCGCGACGCTTCCCGCCGGGCCCGAGCGCGACCGCCTCCTCACCTTCGTGGTGGTCGGCGGCGGCTTCGCCGGCATCGAGGTGTTCGCCGAGATGCGCAGCATCGCGACCGACCTCGTGAAGAAGTACCCCGAGATCGACTTCGAGGACACGCACTTCCACCTCATCGAGGCGATGGGCCGCATCATGCCCGAGGTCTCGCTCGAGACCAGCCACTGGGTGCTGAAGAACCTGGCCGAGCGCGGCGCGCTCGTGCACCTCGACACGCAGCTGAAGTCCGCCGTCGGCGGCGTCGTCGAGCTGTCCACCGGCGAGTCCTTCGAGTCCGACGTCATCGTCTGGACCGCGGGCGTCATGGCCAGCCCCATGCTGAAGAACACCGACCTCCCGATCGAGGAGCGCGGGCGCCTGCGCGTGCGCGCCGACGGTCGCGTCGAGGGCGACGACGGCATCGTGCCGGACGCCTGGGGCGCCGGCGACGTGGCGGCCACCCCCGACCTCACCGGCGGCGGCGTCGGCGGGTTCTGCGTCCCCAACGCGCAGCACGCCGTCCGCCAGGGCAAGCTCATGGCGAAGAACCTCACCGCGAGCATCCGCGGCGAGGGGATCACCGACTACTTCCACAAGAACCTCGGCGCCGTCGCGGGCCTCGGCCTGTACCAGGGCGCGTTCCAGTCCGGGAAGGTCGGCATCACCGGCTTCCCCGCCTGGGTCATGCACCGCGGCTACCACGGCCTCGCGATCCCGAGCTTCGAGCGCAAGGCGCGCGTCGTCACGGGCTGGCTGAACAACCTCGTCTGGGGCCGCGACATCGTCTCCATCGAGGCCCGCGAGACCCCGCGCACCGCGTTCGAGACGTTCGCGTCGCGCCCGCGCCCCGCGGCGGACGCGGCACCGGCCCCGAAGAAGGAGGACGCGGCGCCCGCCAGGAAGGCCGCCGAGGAGAAGGCGGACGCGCCCAGCGAGGGCGAGAAGTCCCCGGCCCTCGCCGGCAGCTACAGCACGTCGCCCACCGCGGAGACCACGGGCGAGGACCGCACGGCCTGATCCGTGTGATCCCCCGGCACCACCCGTCCGACGGCCCGCAGGCAGCAGCCTGCGGGCCGTCGTCATGCGCGGGCGACCGGTGGGAGCGTCCCGCCGGGGGCAGCGGCCCGCGCGCGCGGGGTGGACGCGGCCCGGGCGCGTCGACCGTAGGCTGTCGGGAGCGCTCCGGCGCCCAGCCCCCGTGGCCCAATCGGCAGAGGCAGGCGACTTAAAATCGCTACAGGTCAGGGTTCGACTCCCTGCGGGGGCACCGCATCCGCCGTCGTCGTCGCCCCGTCCACCGTGCCGCGGGGACCACTGGGACGGACACCGGGGAAGAGCCGGTAGCGCTACTTGGTACGCGCCCCATCCATCAGGGCACGTAAGCTGAGGATGCCCGAGATCTCGGGTGCCGTGGACGGGGGTCCATGACGGCGAGGGGGCGGGGATGAGTCTGATCGAGGACGCGCGGGCGACGGCCACGCAGCGGGCCGTCGAGGCCCTGGGCCTGCTCGACGGGGTCCCCGAGGAGCGCTTCGACCGCGTCACGCGGCTCGCGCGCACGGCCTTCGACGTGCCCCTGTCGACGATCGGGCTCGCCGACCACGACCGCATGTGGTTCGCCTCCTGCGCGGGCGCCGAGATGAGCGAGGCGCCCATCAGCGCCGTCTTCTGCGACACCACCATCCGGGAGGACCGGGTCCTCGTCGTCGAGGACGCCCAGGAGCACCCCGTCTTCCGCCACCTGCCCTCCGTCGCGGGCGAGCCGCATGTGCGGTTCTACGCGGGCCAGCCGCTGCACGACGCCGAGGGCGTGGTCATCGGCACCTTCTGCCTCTACGACCTGCGTCCGCGCTCGCTCGACGACGGCCAGCTCGCCCTCCTCGCGGAGCTCGCCGAGTGGGCCCAGCGCGAGCTCATCGCGAGCGTCGAGATGGAGCGCGCGCAGGCCGTGCAGGCCGCGCTGCTGCCGGCCGCCGAGGTCCAGCTGCCCGGCTACGGGATCGCCGCGGTGTGCGTGCCCGCGCAGGTGGTGGGCGGCGACTTCTACGACTACGAGCGGACCCCGTCGGGCCTGCGCTTCTCCATCGCCGACGTGATGGGCAAGGGCACGGGTGCGGCGATCCTCACGGCGACCGTGCGCGCGGTGCTCCGCGGGATCGCCAGCACCGCGGACCGCTTCGGCGCGGGCGTGCTCGAGGACACCGGGCTCCTCGTCACGGACGCCGCCCGCACCCTCGAGGCCGACCTCGAGCGCACGGGCGCGTTCGTCACGCTGCAGCACGGCCACCTCGACGCGGCGTCGGGCCTCCTCCGCTACGCCGACGCCGGGCACGGCCTGACGATCGTCGTCCACCCCGACGGCGCCGTCACGCACCTCTGCACGACCGACCTGCCCGTCGGCATCGACGCCGACCACCGCTGGCAGGAGCGCCACGTCGTGCTCGCCCCGGGGGACACCTTCGTCACCTTCAGCGACGGCCTGTTCGACATGTTCGGCGGCAGCGACCCGGCCTTCGACCTCATCGGCGGCCTCGTGCGCGAGGCCGACGGCGTGGACGCGCTCGTCGAGCGGGTGCGGACGCTGGCCGCGGCCGGCACGCCGCTCGACGACGTCACCGTCCTCGCCGTGAGCCGCGCATGACGCGCACGGGCGCCCGCGGGACCGGCACCGGCGCCGGGACCGGCGCCGGCACGGGCCGCATGACGCTCCGCTTCGCGGTCATCCGGCTGCTCGCGGTGGTCACCGCCATCCTCGGCCTCAACTACATCGTGTGGCGGCTCCTGTTCTCGGTGAACCCCGAGGCGCTCTGGATCGCCATCCCGCTGGTCCTCGCGGAGACGTACAGCCTCATCGACTCGCTGCTGTTCGGGCTCACGATGTGGCGCGCGCGCGAGCGGCCCCGCCCGCCGGCGCCGCAGCCGGGCCTCACGGTCGACGTGTTCATCGCCACCTACAACGAGCCGCTCGACCTCGTGATGGAGACGGCGCGCGCCGCGCAGCGCATCACCTACCCGCACAAGACGTGGGTGCTCGACGACGGGAACCGCACGGAGCTGCGCGACCTCGCCGAGGCGGAGGGGATCGGCTGGATCACCCGGTCGGCGGACTGGAGCGGCCGGGCGCGCCACGCGAAGGCCGGCAACCTCAACAACGCCCTGCTGACGACCGAGGGCGAGTTCATGCTCATCCTCGACGCCGACCAGGTGCCGGAGCCCGAGATCCTCGACCGCACGCTCGGGTACTTCGACGACCGCCGCATGGCGATCGTGCAGACGCCGCAGGTCTTCGTGAACGTGCCGGACTCGGATCCGCTCGGCAGCCAGGCGCCCCTGTTCTACGGCCCCATCCAGCAGGGCAAGGACGGCTGGAACGCGGCGTTCTTCTGCGGCTCCAACGCGATCCTCCGCCGCGAGGCGCTCATGCTCCTCGGGGTCTCGCGCTACGTGACCGACATCGAGATCAGCGTGTTCCGCGCCCTCCGCACGGCGGGCGACGTGCTCGACAAGGCGCGCGCGGAGCTCGAGCCCGACCAGGTCGACCTCCGCAAGGCGCTGGACGACGTCGCCTACGACGTGCGCCGCGCCCGCGCGGAGCTCCGCCGCGGCCAGCGCCTCGCCGACGTGACCTACCGCTTCCAGAAGCGCGTCGACTCCATCGCCGCCCGCATGGTGCAGGACGACATGGCGGCGCTGAAGGCCGACCTCGCCGAGATCGCCGCGCTCGCCGGCCGCCACTCCGCCGACCGGGACGCCGTGTCTCTCGTGGACGACTCGGCCCTGTCCCGCCTGTCCCAGCGCGACTGGTCGCCGCTCGGCGCCCTCGACGCCGTGCGCGCCCTCGTCCGCGACATCGACGTGCACCGCGACGACGACGCGCAGTCGATCATGCCGCTGGCCACCATCTCGGTCACCGAGGACATGGCGACCTGCATGCGCCTGCACGGCCTCGGCTGGAAGTCCGCGTACCACGACGAGACGCTCGCCTACGGGCTCGCCCCGGAGGACCTGCCCACGATGCTCACCCAGCGGCTCCGCTGGGCGCAGGGCACGATCCAGGTGTTCTTCCGCGAGAACCCGCTCCTGCAGAAGGCCCTGTCCATCCCGCAGCGGCTCATGTACTTCGCCACCATGTGGAGCTACTTCTCCGGGTTCACGGCCGTCGTGTACGTGGCGGCGCCGATCATCTACCTCGTGTTCGGCGTGCTGCCGGTGCAGGCGCTCTCGACCGACTTCTTCGTGCGGCTCATCCCGTTCCTCGTGGTCAATCAGCTGCTGTTCGCGGTGGTGGGGCGCGGCAAGCGCACGTGGCGCGGCCAGCAGTACTCGCTGGCGCTGTTCCCGGTGTGGATCTCCTCGGTCACCACCGCCGTCGCCAACGTGTTCTTCCGCAAGCCTCTCGACTTCGCGGTCACGCCGAAGGTCCGCGCCGAGAGCGGGAAGCCGCGGTGGGACCTCGTGAAGCCGCAGCTCTACGTGATCGGCGCGCTCATCGTCGCCTCCGCGATCGGCCTGCTCCGGCTCGCCGTCGGGCAGGCCACGCCGCTCGGCACGTTCACCAACCTCGCCTGGGTCGTGTTCGACCTGGCGATCTTCAGCATCATCATCCGTGCGGCCCGCTACCGGGGCTTCACGCCGGCCAAGGAGGACGCATGATCGACATCGCAGTGACCGAGCAGGGGACCGACGTCAGCGTCGTCACGCCGAGCGGACGCCTCAACATGGTGTCGGCCCGTCAGCTCACCACCGTGGTCACCGAGGTCATCGACGGGGGCCGCCCCTACGTGGTCGTGGACCTCGGCAGCACCGAGTTCATGGACTCCTCGGGCCTCGGCGCCCTCGTCTCGGGCCTCAAGCGCGCCCGGCAGGCCGGCGGCGACCTCCGCCTCGCCCGCCCCAACGCGCAGGTGCGGGCGGTGCTGGAGCTCACCAACCTCAACCGCGTCCTGACGGTGCACGACGCCCCCGAGGGGGTGTTCGGTGACCGCTGACGCGGTCGACGAGGGACGCCACGGCGCCGTCGCGCCCGTCCGCGCCTCCGCGACCCTCCCGGCGGTCGAGGACAGCCTGGAGGCGGTGCACGCCCTCGTCAGCGGCGTGTGGGACCGTGCCTCGGACGTCGACGACACCGAGCGGATGCTGTTCGAGACGGCCGTGATGGAGATCGCCGGCAACGTGGTCGAGCACGGCGTCGCCGTCGGCGGCCGCATCGGCGCCGTCGTCACGTTCACGCTCACCGTCATCTGCGGCCACGACCGCATCGTCGCGCTGTTCGAGGACGACGGGAAGCCGGCCGAGGTGGACCTCACGCAGGTCTCCATGCCCGACGACCTCAGCGAGAGCGGGCGCGGCCTCGCGCTCGCCCAGGCGGTCCTCGACGACCTCACCTTCGAGCGCGCCGACGGCAGCAACCGCTGGCGACTCGTCCGGCTCCGCGGCTGATGCGCGGCGGGGGGATGCGGGCGCGCGGGGGCGGGCCCACGCGGGCGCGGATGCGGGGCTGGGCGGCGG
>NZ_JAVCVL010000165.1:0-6219 GCF_032917815.1 Clavibacter sp. MX14-G9D
GCCCGGGCGGGCGCCCGCCCGGGCTCAGGCCCCCGGCGCTCCCAGCGTCGCGAGGCGCCCGTGCCCCGGGAGGACGCGCGTGCCGGACGGCAGCGCGAGCAGCTCGCGGAAGGCGGCGTCGGCGCGGGCCGCGTCCCGGTGGAACATGCGGGCGAGCTGCTGCGGTCCCTCGACCGCGCTCGTCGGGTGCCCGGTCACGAGCGCGTCGCCCGCGATCACGACGCCGAGCCGGGGGATCGCGTACGACGTGTGGCCGAGCGTGTGCCCGGGCGTGGCGCGCGGCACGGGGCGGCCGGGCACGTCGAGGGGGCCCTCCATCGCGTGCGCGCGGACGTCCGGGTAGCCCTCGGCACGGAGGCCGCCCGCGGCCACGGCGGCATCGGCCCAGGCCATCACGCGCGGGTCGTCGGCGTGCTCCATGACCTGCGCGAGCGTGACCTGGTGGAGGAAGTCGCGCCGCACGTGGCCCACCTCGTCCGGCCCGGTGAGCACCTCGGGCGCGCCGGCCTGCGCGGCGACGACCTCGCCGAGGCCGCCGATGTGGTCGCCGTGCGCGTGCGTGAGGAGGACCGCGCGGAGGTCGACGGCTCCCGTGCGGGCGCCGATCTCGGCGAGGCTGGCGATCACGGCCGGGGCGTCCGCCGGGTAGCCGGCGTCCACGAGCGTGACGTCGGTGCCCTCGGTGAGCACCACCCAGTTCACGTGCGGTCCGTGGACGAGGAACACGTCCGTCTCGACGTCGACGATCTCGTAGGCAGCGGGCATGGATCCTCCGGGCTCGGGCGGTCGCGGGGTGTCCATCGTAGGTCGGACCGGATCCCGGCCGACGGCGCCCTCCCCACCCCGAGGCGGCGACCGGGGAGCCGGCGCGCCGTCAGCGCGCCTCGTCCGCCTCGCGACGCCCGAGGGCCACGTCCTCGGCGTCGATCATCGACAGCACGGCCCGCACGGCGAGCTCCGGGTAGCGGCCCTCGCGGCGGGCGGCGAGGACCGCGGTGCGCTCGGCGTCGATCATGCGGCGCCGCACCCGGTTGTGCGCGAGCCGTTCGCTGGTCGTCTCGGGCAGCGCGTCGTCGGCGGGCGCGGCGCCCTCCTCGCGCATCGCGTCGTCCCGTGCCCGGATGCCGGCCTCGCGCGCCTCGTCGAGCAGGCGGTCCCGGTCGGAGCGCTCCTGGTCGTCGGCGGAGTGGCCGAGGCGGAGGCGGCGGATGATCGCGGGCAGCGCGAGGCCGCCCACGAGGGTGCCCGCCACCATCACGAAGGCGAGGAACTGGAGCAGCTCCCGCTCGGGCGTCTCCTCCGGCAGCAGGAACGCGGCGGCGAGCGTGACCACGCCGCGGACGCCGGCGGAGGAGACGGCGGTGACGGTCCGCCAGCTCCACGTGCGAGCTCGGAGGCGCGCGGGTCCGTGGTCGAAGAGCACCTTCGCGAGCCCGACGGACACGAAGCGGGCCGCGGCCAGCACCGCCAGCAGGAGGAGCGACAGCCCCGCGATGCGCCAGCCGTCGAGGCTCGACTCGGGGAGTCCGCGCACGATGCCGGCGAGGCTCAGCCCGATGAGGAGGAAGACGGCGTTCTCGAGCAGGAACTGGATGGTGCGCCAGTTCACCGACTCCGCGATGCGGGCCTCGGGCGACTGGATCAGCGGCGCCCGGTAGCCGAGCACCAGGCCCGCCGCGACCACGGCCAGCACCCCGGAGCCGCCGAGCTCCTGGGCCGGGATGAACGCGACGTAGGGGATCGCGAGCGACAGGCTCGTGTCGAGGACGGCCGAGCGCAGGTAGCGCCGCACCGCCGAGAAGAGGAACGCGACCCCGAGGCCCACGCCCACGCCGACGAGCACGGCGACGACGAACCCGCCGGCGACGTCGACGGGGTGGACGATCCCCACGATCGCGGCGATGGCGGTGTTGAGGGCGACCAGCGCGGTCGCGTCGTTGAGGAGGCTCTCGGTCTCGAGGATGGACATCACGCGCCGGGGGAGCCGCACCCGCCCCGCCACCGCGGACACCGCGACGGCGTCGGTGGGCGCCACGACGGCGCCGAGCGCGAGGGCCGCCGCGAGCCCCACCGCGGGCACGAGCGCCCAGAGGGTGAGGCCGAACACGAGGAGGGTGACCACCACGACGCCCACCGACAGGACGACGATGCTGTCACGCCGTGCCCGGATGTCGGCGAGCGGCGTGCGGATCGCCGCGGCGAACAGCAGCGGCGGCAGGAGCCCGTAGAGCACGGCGTCCGGCTCGATCTCGATCTGCGGCACGCCCGGCACGAACGACAGGGCCGCGCCTACGGCGACCAGCGCGACGGGCGCCGACCAGCCGGCGCGGCCCGCCACCCCGGAGACCACGACGGTGACGACGACGAAGGAGACGACCCAGGCGATGATCTCGGGCATTCGCGGCTTCCGGTAGGGGGCGGTGGTGGGCGGGGGTCGGGGCCGGCGTCAGGCGGCGGCGACGCGGGCGCGCGCGGCCTCGAGGTCGCGGGCGTCGAGCCCGTGGCCGCCGGGCCGCACGTGCGAGACGGCGTCGGATCCGCGCAGGAGCGCCTCCCGGACCGTGCGCTCCACGTCGGCCAGCGGCGCCATGGCGTCCGCGTCGCCGTTCAGCATGGTGATCCGGGTGCCCGCCAGCTCGTCCGTCGGCACCCGGTCCCCGAGCGGCCAGCGCGCGGAGAACGCGATCGTCGCGGGCACCGCCGTCGGATGCAGCAGCGTGGTCGCCAGCGCCATGTTCGCCCCGTTCGAGAACCCGACCGCGAGGATCGCGCGGCCCTGGAGAGCGTAGGCCGACCGGGCCTCCTCGACCAGCGCGGCGAGCTCCGCCGCGCGCGCGACCACGTCGTCGACGTCGAAGACGCCCTCGGCGTGGCGGCGGAACCAGCGGGCCGCCGACCCCTCGAGGACGCTCCCGCGGGGCGCGAGCACGGGCTGCCCGGGGGCGACGAGCCGCGCGAGCTCGAGGCCCTGCCGCTCGTCGGCGCCCGTGCCGTGGAGTCCGACGACGACGGGTCCCGTCTCGGCGCCCGGCTGGAACGCGTGCGGCGTCCGGTCGAGGAGGCCGCTCATGCGACGTCGCCGGGGGCGGGGACGGCCGCGGGCTCCTCGTCGGGCAGGCGCAGGGGCGGTACGGCGGCCTCGATGTCCGCCCGGCTCGGCTCCAGCCACGGCGGGAGGCGGAGGCTGCGGCCGAGCTCGAGCAGCGGCTCGTCGACGTCGAAGCCGGGGGTGTCGGTCGCGATCTCGAAGAGCACGCCGCCGGGCTCGCGGAAGTAGATGGAGGTGAAGTACTGCCGGTCGAGGATCTGCGTGACCTGGTGCCCGCGGTCCACGAGCTCGTCGCGCCAGGCCTGCTGCTCGACGCGGCCCGGCACGCGGAAGGCGACGTGGTGCACGGTGCCGCCGGCGGTGAGGCCCGGCTGAGCGGCGGGGTCGGCGACGACGTCCACGAGGGCGCCCGGTCCGCCGTCGCCCGCCGCGTAGCGGAAGCGGCCGTCGCGCTCGTCGACGAGGCGGAGGCCGAGGTCGTCGGTGAGGACGCCGGCGGTGCCCGCCGGATCCCGGACCGTCAGCACCGAGGAGTGCTGGCCGCGGATCGCGTGCTCCGCCGGCACGTCGGCGGAGTCCCACGGGTCGCGGGGATCGACGACGGAGGAGGCGACGAGGTCGATCTGCAGCCCGTCGGGGTCGCGCAGGGAGAGCCGCTCCTCGGCGGAGGACCCGGTCGAGACGGAGGAGTCGACGCCGAGCCCGCCGAGGTGCTCCGTCCACCAGCCGAGGCTCCCGGCGGGCACGGAGAAGGCGGTCGTCGTGGACTGGCCGGCGCCGACGCGGCCCGCCGGCACGCCCTTCCAGGGGAAGAAGGTGAGCAGCGAGCCGGGGCGCCCCTCGCCGTCGCCGTAGTAGAGGTGGTAGCTGCCGGGGCTGTCGAAGTTCACCGTGCGCTTGACGAGCCGGAGCCCCATCGCGCGGACGTAGAAGTCGACGTTCCGCTGCGGGTCGCCGCCGATGGCGGTGACGTGGTGCAGTCCCTGGGTGGTGGCGGTCATGGTGCGCTCCCTTCGTGCGGCCCGGCCGGGCCATGTCCATGCAAACGCATGGGACGCGGGATCATTCCCGGAGCCCGTGACCGGGCGCCGCATCCGGGGGCGGGGAGGCGGATGCGATGACGAGGACGAGGGAGGGTGCGATGGCGCTCCCTCCCTCGTCCCGACGTCCGGGCGTCAGTCGTTCAGGTGCTGGAGCGCCTACTCCGCCTCCTCGGCGGTGAACCGCTCGCCGTACTCGCTCGTCAGCTGGTCGCGGATCGCCGCGGGCGACATGGCGGCGATCTCCTGGTACGTCCTCGCCTTGGCCAGGGCGTTCGCGTTCCAGTCCGCCTGGACGTTGTCGATCGCGTACTGGGCGGCCTCGGGGGTGAACCGCTCTCCGTACTCGCTGGTCAGCTGCTCGTAGAGCCCGGCCTTGCTCATGTCGAGGGAGTTCGCGTACGTGCCCGCCTTGACCAGCGCCGAGGCGTGCTCGGCGGGGACGGCGGGGGCTTCGGGCTCGGGGGCGGCCGTCGTCTCGACGACCGCCGGCTCCGTCTCCTCGACCGCCGGCTCCGTCTCCTCGGCCGTCGGCGTCGGGAGGGCCTCGGCGCTCGTGACGGCCTCCGGGGCGGCGCCGGTGGACGTGTCGGCCGATCCGATGGCCGCGCCGAACGCGATCGTGACGATGAGGGACGTGATCGCGGCGACCGCTCCGAGCGACAGGCCCGTGACGGCCATGCCCTTGCTCTGGGCGCCTCGCAGGGCCAGGACCCCGAGGACGACCGCCGCTGCGCCGACGATCAGGCCGAAGACCGGGACGAGCCCGGACAGGAACGCGACGATGCCGACGACCAGCGCGGCGATGGCGAGCCCCTTGGGTCGTACCACCCCGGGAGGCGGCATGGTCGCCGTCGCGCCGGGGGCAGGCGGCGCGTAGCTGCCGGGAGGGCCGTAGGGGCCAGGAGGCGGGGTGGGGCTCGGGTCCTGGGGCGGGTACCCAGGCTGCTCGGGAGTGCTCATGGTCCGAGCTTCACATCATGCGCACGCATCGACCGCCCCCATTTCGCGGGCGCCCCGGGTGGGGGGCACCTGTGCGGCGGCGGCGGCGAGCGGGCATCGTGGCCGTGCGCGGACGGACCACGTACCGGAGGTCGATCACGTCCCGTCGTCGGCGAGCGCACGGTGCGCCGAGCGGAGGGCGTGGAGGAGCGCGCGGGTCGCGGGCTCCAGGACGCCGTCGCGACGGACCGCCATCGACAGCCGCCACGGGGCCTCGAGGCCGGGGATGCGGCGGACGGTGCAGCGCCCGTGGCCGGAGAGCGCGGGGACGAGCGCGACGCCCAGCCCCGCCTCGACGTAGCGGGGGACCGCGGTGAGGTCGCCGACCTCGATCCCGACGCGGCGCGCGATGCCGCGGGCCGCGAGGAGCCGGTCCGCGTGGACGCGGTTGCCGAAGCCGGGCGGGGTGTCGACGAACACCTCGTCCGCGAGGTCCCCGGCACGGATCCGGGCCGCCTTCGCCAGCCGGTGCCCCGGGGGCAGCAGCAGCACGGTCGGCACCTCGAGGACGGTCTCCAGGCGCAGCCGCGGCAGATCGCCCGCGGGAAGGCCCGCGAACGCGATGTCGAGGCGTCCGGCGGCGAGGTCGTCGGCGAGGCCGCGCGTGCCCTCCGGGCTGGTGACCAGCTGGAGGTCCACGGCCGGATGCGCCGCGTGGAAGGCCCCGAGCACGCGCGGGAGGTCGACCAGGTCGATGCTCGCGAAGACCCCGACGCGCACGCGTCCCCGCAGCTCGCCGCCCGTCTCGCGCGCCTCCGCGGAGACCCGGTCGGCCGCCGCCACGGCGGCCCGCGCGAGGGGGAGGAGGCGCTCGCCGGCGGTCGTCAGGGAGACGGGCGACGTGGAGCGGTCGAGCAGCACCGTCCCCAGCGACCGCTCGAGCGCCTGCACGGACGCCGACACGGTGGACTGCGTCGCGTGCAGACGGCGCGCGGCGCGGGTGAACCCCGACTCCTCGACCACGGCGATGAGGTACTCGAGCTGGCGCGTCTCCATGGGACCATCATCGTCCATGGCGATGGGCATCGCCAGGATCACCCGTTGGACACGATGGGTCGACCGGCGGATCCTCGGACCATGACCACCGAGCTCCTGGCGCCGCCCGCCGCCGTCCCCTCCCGCTCCCGC
>NZ_JAVCVL010000166.1:0-6201 GCF_032917815.1 Clavibacter sp. MX14-G9D
GCCACGGCGAAGGCCACGGCGGAGGCGGCGTCCTGCGTGCCCGAGCGCACCTGCCGCTGCTGCCCGCCGCCGTGGATGAGCGCGTCCACCCGCGCGTCGCGGGCGACGACGAGCGCACCGCTGCCGACGGGCCCGCCGACCTTGTGCGCGGAGACGCTCACGGCGTGCACGCCGGCGTCCCGCCACCGCCGGAACGGGACCGGCACGTGGCCGAGGGCCGCGACCGCGTCGACGTGCACGGGCACGCCGTGGGCCCGGGCGAGCGCCGCCAGCTCCTCCACCGGCTGGATCGTCCCGACCTCGTTGCTGGCCGCGAGGAAGGTGAGGAGCGAGACAGAGCTGGGGTCCGCGGCGAGCGCGGCCGCGACGGCGTCGACCTCGATGCGGCCGAGGCCGTCCAGGGGCAGCCGCTCGACGACGGCGCCCTGGCGCTCGAGCCAGTCGACCGTGTCGACGGTGGCGTGGTGCTCGCCGTCGGGCACGAGGATGCGCGTCCGACGCGGGTCGGCGGCCGTGCGCGCGGCGTGCAGCCCCTTGATCCCGAGGTTCACCGACTCGGTGCCGCCCGAGGTGAGGACGACCTCCACGGGCTCCGCGTCGAGCGCCCGGGCGATGGACTCGCGGGCCTCCTCGAGCACGCGCCGGGCCTCCTGGCCGTGCGAGTGGATGGAGGACGGGTTGCCGACCAGCGTGAGCGCCCCGGCGAGCGCCGCGATCGCCTCCGGCCGCAGGGGGGTCGTGGCCGCGTGGTCCAGGTAGACCGTCATGCCATCTACCCTAGGTCGCATGCCGCGCCCCGGACCGCCCGAGCCCCTGGGGCTGACGCCCGCCGACACGGGCGCCGACACGGGCGGCACGCTCCGCATCGTGAGCCACGGCGCCTCGCGCGTGGAGCTCACCGTCTCGGCGGTCGACGACCCCCGTCGCGTGGCGCAGGTGGTCGCCATGGAGCGCGGCGGGCACGGCGTGTGGACGGGGTCCAGCGAGCTCCTCGTCCCCGGCACCGCGTACTCGGTGCGGGTGGACGGCGATCCCGCCCCCGGCGACGCGTTCGACCCGACCCGGCACCTGCTCGACCCCTACGCCCGCGGCCTCGTGCAGGTGGGCCCGGCCGCGTGGCGCTCCGTCGTCACGCGCCCCGTGCCCGACGCGGAGCGCGCCGCCCGCCGCGCCGCCCGTCCCGTCGTGCCACGGGACCGGCAGGTCGTCTACGAGATGCACGTCCGGGGCTTCAGCAAGCTCGACGAGCGCCTGCCCGAGGAGCTGCGCGGCACCTACGCGGGGCTCGGCCACGCCGCGTCGGTGGCGCGCCTGGTGGACCTCGGGATCACGACGGTCGAGCTCCTGCCGGTGCACGCCTCCACGAGCGAGGAGCGGCTGCGCGCCCAGGGCCGCATCAACCACTGGGGCTACAACACGCTGGCGTACCTGGCGCCGCACGCGCCCTACGCCACGCGCCGCGCCCGCGACGCGGGGGCCGACGCGGTCGCGGACGAGTTCCGGGCGATGGTCGACTCCCTGCACGCCGCCGGCATCCAGGTCGTGCTCGACGTGGTCTACAACCACACCGCCGAGGAGGGCGCCGACGGCCCGGTCACGAGCCTCCGAGGCATCGACGGGTCGCGCTACTACCGACACACCCCGGACGGCACGCCCATCGACGTGACCGGCTGCGGCAACACCCTCGACCTGTCCCGGCCCGACGCGCAGCGGCTGGTGCTGGACAGCCTCGAGCACTGGTCCGACGTCATGGGCGTCGACGGCTTCCGCTTCGACCTCGCCGTCACGCTGGGGCGCGACGAGCACGTCGACTTCGACCCGGGGCACCCGCTCCTGCGCGCCATCGTCGAGGACGACGCGCTCGCGGGCCTCCTGATGATCGCCGAGCCGTGGGACGTGGGCATGGGCGGCTGGCGGACGGGCGGGTTCGGATCCGGCTGGAGCGAGTGGAACGACGGCTACCGCGACCGCGTGCGCGACTTCTGGCTCACCGACGTCGCGGAGGCCCGCCGCTCGGGCCGCGCGCCCCAGGGCGTCGGGGCGCTGGCGTCGTGCCTGGCCGGATCCTCCGACACGTTCGCGGCCGAGCGCGGACCGCTGGCGTCCGTCTCGTTCGTCACGGCGCACGACGGCTTCACGCTGGCGGACCTCACGTCGTACGACCGCAAGCACAACAGCGGCAACGGGGAGTCCAACCGCGACGGGACGGACGCGAACCGCTCCTGGAACCACGGGGTGGAGGGACCGACGCGCGACGCCGCGGTCCTCGCCGCGCGGCGCCGCACGTCGCGCAACCTGCTCGGCACCCTCCTCGTGTCCGCGGGCATCCCGATGCTCACGATGGGCGACGAGCGCGGCCGTACGCAGCGTGGCAACAACAACGGCTACTGCCTGGACAACGAGGCGACCTGGGTGCACTGGGACGAGGACGCCTGGCGCCTCGACCTGCACGCCACCACCCGGCACCTGCTGCGCATCCGCCGGGAGAACCCGGCGCTGCGTCCCGTGCGCTACGCCTCCCCCGAGGCCGCGGTGCCGAGCGCGTCCGTGCTCTCGTGGCGCGACGCCGACGGCCGGCCGATGACGGAGGCGGCGTGGGGCTCCGCGGACACGCGGACGCTGCAGTGGATCACGACGTCCACGCCCGAGACGGAGGAGCCGAGCACCGTCCTCGTCGTCGTGCACGGTCTCGAGGGCGCCGTCGACGTCACGCTCCCGGCGCAGCCCGGCGTCGCCGCGTGGCGCCTGCTGTGGACGAGCGAGTGGGAGCGTCCCGAGCCGGTGACGGAGGACGACGCCCCGGGCGACCGCATCGCGGTGCAGGGGCCCTCGCTCCGCGTCTACCGCGCGCGCTGACCGCCCGCTCGTCCGCCCGCGGGGCCACCACCCGGTCCGCCCGCGTGGAGGGTACGGTGCCTGCGGACGGGACGCCGCTCCCGGACGGGGGCCGTGGCGGGTTCGCGTCGCCGGCGGTCGTGTGCTCTCCTGGACGGGCCCGCACGATCCCCCGCGCTCCCCCGCGCCCGAGACCGAGGACGCCGCACGTGACCGACGAGACCCCCGCGCCCCACGCCGACCGCTCTCCCGATGCCGGCCCCCCGACCGCGCGCCGCCCGATGTCCCGGCGCGCGCTCGTCGCGGCCGGCGGGGTCGCGGCGCTCTCCGCCGTCGCGGCGATCGCCGGGTGCACCACGACACCGCGTCCCGCCGATCCCACCGCCGATGCCGGGCCCCGTCCCTCCGCGGACCCCGGCGACCCGCCCGCTCCCGCCGTGACGGAGTCGGGAGGCCCGCCCCTCGAGCCCATGACGTACGCGCCCGACGACGCGCTCGCCGGCTTCTACGCGCTCCGGGAGCGCGTCCGCGAGCGGCGACTCACCATCGGCGTGCTCGGCGACAGCATCGCCGAGGGGCAGGGCGCGTCGACACTGCAGCACGCGTACCCCGCCCAGCTGCGCGACCGGCTGCGCGGCGCGTACCCGTCGGGCGCCCGCGGCGGGCTCGACTACATCGCGTCCCGCCACCAGATCACCGTCCCCGCCGACCAGGGGTTCGCGTTCGCCGGGATGCCCACGGCGGGAGGCCGGCACGGGTGGGGACGCCGCGTCGTGCCGCTGACGGAGGCCTCGGGGCCCGGCACCTACACGGCGCGCATGACGTCGGCGCGCATCTGCTGGTGGGCGCCCGGGCTCGACGCGGCGATCACCGTCCAGGTCGACGACGGGGCGCCGGAGCAGGTCCGCGCCGAGGCCGGCGGCTCCCTCACGTGGACGAGCCCGCAGCTGGACCCGGCCGAGCACACGCTCACGGTCGCCTGGGCGGGCGGGCGGCCCGAGCTGGAGGGCGCCTGGCTGTTCGACGGCGACGAGGAGCGCGGCGTGCACGTCATCGAGGGCGGCAACTCGGGCTCGCAGCTCTGGCAGCTCTCGGAGCTCGCCCGCCCGGACGGGGTCAGCACGTGGATCCGCTCGGCGCCGCGCTTCGAGCTCGACCTGTGGATGCCGGAGCACCTCATCAACGACGTGGTGGTCCGCACCCCCGAGCAGGTGCGCTCGGACGCCCGGGTGCTCATCGAGCTGATCCGCACCACGAGCGAGGCGCCCATCCTCTTCACGCCGCCGTACGAGCGCACGACGCTGCCCATCGCGGGGACGACCTGGGCGGACTACATCGGGGCGCTCCGCGACGCCGCGTCCATGGATCCGCTCGCGGACGTCTTCGAGATCGGCGCGTACATCCCGCGCATGGTGGGCGAGGGCGCATCGGACCCCTACGGCTGGATGGGCCCCGACAACCACCCGAACGACCGGGGGTACGCCCGCTTCGCCGAGGTGCTCGCCGCGAAGCTGGGGGCGACCCCCGCCTGACGCGTCAGCCCGCGACCGCGACCAGCCCGGGCTCCGCGCTCGAGGCCAGCAGCTCGTGGCGCGGGACGACCCGCACCGTGTAGCCGAAGGGCCCCGCGCTCGTGAGCGGCACGGCGCCGGCGTACTCCTGCTGGCCCCCCGCGGCCCCCGCCGGCTCGAGCGGGTGGCGGACCAGGTCGGTGAGCACGTCGCCGTCGCCGGTCGCCCCGTGGACGACCTCCACGGTCACGTCCTCCCCGCCGAGCCCGCCGAGGTCCACCCAGGCGCGCACCCGCAGCTCGTCGCCGACCTGCGCCTGCTGCCCGACGCCCTCGGACTCGACGTGGGCGACCTGCACCGACGGCCACGCGGCCGTCACGCGGCCCCGCCACGCCGCGAGCTCGCGAGCCCGTGCGTGGTCGTCCGCGGCGACGATCCGCTGCGCCCGACCCGCGGGCACGTACAGCCGCTCGACGTACTGGCGGACCATGCGGTCGGCGCTGAGCTCGGGCGAGAGCGTCGCGAGCGTGTGCCGGATGTCGTGCACCCAGCCGGCGGGCACCCCGTCCGCGTCGCGCTCGTAGAAGCGCGGCGCGATGCGGTTCTCGATGAGGTCGTAGAGCGCGGTCGCCTCCATGGCGTCGCGCTCGGCGCCGTCGTGCGCCCGGTCGGCCGACGGGATGGCCCAGCCGTTGCCGCCGTCGAAGTACTCGTTCCACCAGCCGTCGAGGATCGACAGGTTGAGCGCGCCGTTGAGCGCGGCCTTCATCCCGGAGGTGCCGCAGGCCTCGAGCGGGCGGAGCGGGTTGTTGAGCCACACGTCGGTGCCGGGGTAGAGCAGCTGCGCCATGCCGATGTCGTAGTCGGGCAGGAACACGAGCCGCCCGCGGATCCCGGGCTCCGCGGCGAACCGCACGAGCTCCTGGATGAGGCGCTTGCCCTCGTCGTCCGCCGGGTGCGACTTGCCCGCCACGACGATCTGCACGGGCCGCTCCGGGTCGGTGAGGATGCGGCGGAGGCGCTCCCGGTCGTGGAGCATGAGCGTGAGGCGCTTGTAGGTCGGCACGCGGCGCGCGAAGCCGATGGTGAGGACCTCGGGGTCCAGCACGTCCTCGAGCCACGCGGGCTCGACCGCGCCCGGGTTCTGCTCGCGCCAGGCGCGCGCGACCCGGCGGCGCGCGTCGGCGACGAGCTGGCCGCGCATGCGGCCGCGGACGTCCCACAGGTCGCCGTCGGTGACGGCGGGGGACGACCAGTCGGCCGCCGTGGTGTCCCACGTGCCGAGGCGCTCGCGGGCGAGCGACATGAGCATCGGATCCGTCCAGGTCGGCGCGTGCACGCCGTTGGTGACGCTCGTGATCGGCACCTCCTCGGTGTCGAACCCCGGCCAGAGCCCGGAGAACATGCCGCGGCTGACCTCGCCGTGCAGCTGCGAGACGCCGTTGGCCCGCTGCGCCAGGCGCAGGCCCATGAGCGCCATGTTGAACACGTCCCGGCTGCCGCCGTCGTGGGTCTCGGCGCCGAGCGCGAGGACGCGGTCGGCGGGCACCCCGGGCAGCAGCGCGTCCGTGACGTGCGCACGGACGAGCTCGACGTCGAAGCGGTCGATGCCGGCGGGCACGGGCGTGTGCGTCGTGAACACCGTGCCGGCGCGCACGACCTGCAGGGCCTCGTCGAAGCCGAGGCCCTCGGCCATGAGCGTGGAGATGCGCTCGACGCCCAGGAACCCGGCGTGCCCCTCGTTGGTGTGGAAGACGCGCGGCACGGGCGACCCGGTGACCCGCGCGTGCGCGGCGATGGCCCGCACCCCGCCGATGCCGAGGAGGAGCTCCTGGTGCAGGCGGTGCTCGCCGCC
>NZ_JAVCVL010000167.1:0-6119 GCF_032917815.1 Clavibacter sp. MX14-G9D
CCCCCAGGATCCGCTCGAGCTCGGCGTCCGGGCCGGGGGCGCCGGTGTGCGCGGTGCGGGCGTCGGGCGCGGCGGGAGCGGTGGAGGCGATCGTGGGCATGGACGGAAGCCTAGCCAGCGGTCCGACGACGGGGTGGACGCGCGGCGTGCGGCGGATCGCGGCGCCGGTCAGGCGCGGGGGGCGAACCAGGTGCCGACGTGTCCGCCGCCGAGGGCATCCGCGACCTGCGCGGTCGAGGTGAGGAGCACGCCCGTGCCGGCCTCCGTGGCCAGGCGCGCGGCGGCGACCTTGGTGACCGCTCCCCCGGTGCCGACGCCCGTGCCGGTGCTGCCGATCTCGACGCCCGCGAGCTCGTCGCCGAAGTCGACGTGCTCGATGCGGCGCGCGCCCGGCTCCTGGGGCGGTCGCGTGTAGAGCGCGTCCACGTCGGAGAGGAGCAGCAGGAGGTCCGCGTCGACCAGCCGCGCGACGAGCGCCGCCAGCCGGTCGTTGTCGCCGAAGCGGATCTCGTGCGTCGCCACCGTGTCGTTCTCGTTGACGATGGGCAGGAGCCGGAGGCCGAGGAGGCGCTCCATGGCGCGCTGCGCGTTCTCGCGGTGGTCCGGCGCGGCCAGGTCGCCGGCGGTGAGGAGCACCTGCCCCGCGACGATGCCGTAGCGGTCGAGGCTCTCCTGGTAGCGGAAGACGAGCACGCTCTGCCCGACCGCCGCGGCCGCCTGCTGCGTCGCGAGGTCCGCCGGGCGGTCGTCGAGGCGGAGGAACGGCATGCCCGTGGCGATCGCGCCCGACGACACCAGGACGACCTCGGCCCCGCGCGCGTGGACCGCCGCGATCGCGTCCACGAGGGGACCGATCTGCCCGGCGTTCTCGCCGCTGATGGACGACGAGCCCACCTTCACGACGATGCGGCGGGCCGTGGCGATGCCCGCGCGCGCGGTCGTGCCCATCGACTACGCCCTCTCGTCCGCGGGGGCGTCCTCGTCGGTCGCGTCGTCGTCCGCCCACAGCCCGGCCTCGCCCTCGCGCACGAGCTGAGCCCGCGCCTCGGCCTTGGCGTCCATGCGGGCGAAGTAGTCCTCGCGACGCGCCTGGTTGGTGCGGCGGTTGAGCGGGTCGACGCGGGCGTCCGCGCCGCGCGGGCTCGTGATGAGCTCCGCGGTGGAGGTCAGGGTGGGCTCCCAGTCGAAGACCACGCCGCTGCCCTCGCCGATGACGACGCTGGATCCGGCGACGGCCCCGGCCTTGAACAGCCCGTCCTCGACGCCGAGCTTCGCGAGCCGGTCCGCCAGGTAGCCGACGGCCTCGTCGTTGGTGAAGTCGGTCTGCTGCACCCAGCGCTCCGGCTTCGTGCCGAGCACCCGGTAGATGTCGCCGTAGCTGCCGCCGTCGACGCGGATGGTGAAGGGCTTCTCGTCCACCGCCCGCGGACGCAGCACGATGCGCGGGACCTCGGGCTCCTCGGCCGCCTTGGCGCGGGCGTCCTCCACGAGCTCGGCCAGGGCGAAGGACAGCTGGCGCAGGCCCTCGTGGCTGACCGTGGAGATGTCGAACACGCGGTAGCCGCGCGCCTCGAGCTCGGGGCGCACGAGCTCGGCGAGCTCCTGGGCCTCCGGGACGTCGATCTTGTTCAGCGCGATGAGCTGGGGGCGCTCGAGCAGCGGCACCTGGCCCGCGGGCACCGGGTACGCGGCGAGCTCGGTGAGGATGATGTCGAGGTCCGAGATCGGGTCCCGTCCGGGATCGAGCGTCGCGCAGTCCAGGACGTGCAGCAGCGCGGAGCAGCGCTCGACGTGGCGGAGGAACTCGAGACCGAGGCCCTTGCCCTCGCTCGCGCCCTCGATGAGCCCGGGCACGTCGGCGACGGTGTACCGGGAGTCCGCCACCTCGACCACGCCGAGGTTCGGGTGCAGGGTCGTGAACGGGTAGTCGGCGATCTTCGGCTTCGCGGCGGAGATGGACGCGACGAGGCTCGACTTGCCCGCGGACGGGTAGCCGACGAGCGCCACGTCGGCGACGACCTTCAGCTCGAGGACGACGTCGCCCTCGTAGCCCTGCGTGCCGAGGAGCGCGAAGCCGGGGGCCTTGCGCTTGGTGGTGGCGAGCGACGCGTTGCCGAGCCCGCCCTGCCCGGCCTCGGCCGCGACGAAGCGCATGCCGGGCGTGGCCATGTCGGCGAGCTCCTGGCCGTCGGCGTCCTTGACGACCGTCCCGACGGGCACGGGGAGCTCGAGGGTCTCGCCCAGCGTGCCGTGGCGGTGGTCGCCCATGCCGGGGCCGCCGTTCCGGGAGGAGCGGTGCGGGCCGCGGTGGTAGGCCAGCAGGGTCGTGACCTGCGGATCGGCGACGAGGACGATGTCCCCGCCGTTGCCGCCGTTGCCGCCGTCGGGTCCGGCGAGGGGCTTGAACTTCTCGCGGCGGACAGAGACGCAGCCGTTGCCGCCGTTTCCCGCCCGCAGGTGGAGGGTCACGGTGTCGACGAATGTCGCCATGTCTGTCGCTCGTTTCTTCTCGGGGTGTCTCCTGCGGAACGCACGCAAGGGCGGGCCGAGGCCCGCCCTTGAGGTGCTGCGCGGCAGAGCCGCTGCAGGATCGTGCTGTCGGCCTGCGCTAGGCCGGGACGACGATGTTGACGACCTTGCGGCCGCCCTTGACGCCGAACTCCACCGAGCCGGCGGAGAGGGCGAACAGCGTGTCGTCGCCGCCACGGCCGACGTTGACGCCGGGGTGGAAGTGCGTGCCGCGCTGGCGGACGATGATCTCGCCGGCGCCGACGACCTGGCCGCCGAAGCGCTTCACGCCGAGGCGCTGGGCGTTCGAGTCACGGCCGTTGCGGGTAGAGCTCGCGCCCTTCTTGTGTGCCATCTGCTTCTCCCTGCGTTCTCGTGCTAGTTGATCTCGGTGACCTGGACGCGCGTGAGGTCCTGGCGGTGCCCCTGGCGCTTCTTGTACCCGGTCTTGTTCTTGAACTTCTGGATGACGATCTTGGGACCGCGGAGGTCGTTCAGGATCTCGGCGCTGACGGTGACGTCGGCGAGCTTCGCGGCGTCCGTGGTGATGGTGTCGCCGTCGACGAGCAGGACCGCGGGGAGCACGACCTTGCCGCTCTGCTGGTTCTTGACCCGGTCCATCGTGACGATGGTCCCGACCTCGACCTTCTCCTGCCGACCGCCGGCGCGCACAACTGCGTAAACCACTTTTCCGTACCTGTTTTCTCTCGCGGGCTTGACTCACTGGGGACATGACGCCCTGTGGCCCGAATCATTGGAGGAAGTCTGCATGCAGGCGCACGACCTCGGGGGTCGGCGCATGCCAGCGACTCACGTTACCGGAACGCCGGACAGGGGTCAAACCGCGGACCCCCGGCGTCCTCCATGGATCATACGCGAGCATCCGGGTGCATCGCCGCACGCGCGCCGGGCGCGTCGCGACGGGGACCGACACGGGATCCGACGCGGCGGGCGCCTGCCTATGCTCGCAGGATGACCGTGCTCCTCGACCGACCCGCGTGGCCCGCGCACGGCACGCTGTGGGCGCACCTGGTGAGCGACGCGTCGCTCGACGAGCTGCACGCCTTCGCGCGCGCCGCCGGGATCCCGGAGCGGAGCTTCGACCGCGACCACTACGACGTGCCGGAGGCGCGGCACGCGGAGCTGGTGGCGCGCGGCGCCCTCCCCGTGTCGAACCGGGACCTGGTGCGGAGGCTGCAGGCCAGCGGGCTGCGCGTCACCCAGCGCGAGCGCAGGGCGCCCGAGGCCTGACCGCCGTCCGCACGGCGCACGACCAGGGGCCCGGAGCATGCGCTCCGGGCCCCTCGTCGTGCGGCCGCCACGGGGACGGCCGCGGGATCAGCTCGCGTCGTCGGTCGGGGCCGGCGTCGTCAGCGTCGCGGTCGAGACCCGGCGGCTGCGCGCGCGGCCCTGTCCCGGCTCCTTGGGCTGCGGCAGCGCGTCGAGCACGGAGCCGAGGAGCTGCTCCGCGTCGGCGGAGCTGACGCGGCGCGGCGCCGTGCGGGCGCTCGCGACGGGGATGTCGAGGATCTGCACGGGCTCCAGGCGGATGGCCTCGCGCGGCTCCAGCGTCGAGAGCGCGGGCTCCTCGACGGCGGCGTCGACGGGCGTCGGGTCCTCGGCGGGAGCCGCGGTCTCGACGGGCGTCCGCGTCTCCGGCGCCTCGGCGGTCGCGGAGGACGCGCGTCCCCGGCCGCCCCGGCTCCGGCGCGGACGGTCGCCGCGCGGCTGCTCGTCCGTGGACGCCGCCGCGGGCACGGCGGGCTCCGCCGCGCGAGCCGCGGTCCCGTCGTCGGGCGTCCGGACGACGTCCTCGACCCGGTCGATGGCCTCGTTCACCGTCTGGATGGTGCTCGTCGCGATCTTCGCGAGGGCGGAGCGCGCGTCGTCGGTGATGCTGTGGGTGCTGGCCGCTGGCGTGCGCTGCTGCTGCTGCTGCGCCTGGCCGCCGCCGCGCCCGCCGCCGTTGCCGGCGCCGTTCCCGCCGCCGTGCTCCTGTCCCTTGCCGCCGCGACGGCGGCCCTGGCCCTGGATCGGCTCCTGCGGCGTCTGCTTGTGCGCCATGAGCGGGTCGTGGTGGATGATGATGCCCCGCCCGGCGCACGTCTCGCAGTTCGCCGAGAACGACTCCAGCAGCCCGAGTCCGAGCTTCTTGCGGGTCATCTGAACGAGCCCGAGCGAGGTGACCTCGGCGACCTGGTGCTTCGTGCGGTCGCGGCTCAGGCACTCCACCAGGCGGCGGAGCACGAGGTCGCGGTTGGTCTCGAGCACCATGTCGATGAAGTCGACGACGATGATGCCGCCGATGTCCCGCAGGCGCATCTGGCGGACGATCTCCTCCGCGGCCTCGAGGTTGTTCTTGGTGACGGTCTCCTCGAGGTTGCCGCCGGATCCGACGAACTTGCCCGTGTTGACGTCGACCACGGTCATGGCCTCGGTGCGGTCGATGACGAGCGAGCCGCCGGACGGCAGCCAGACCTTGCGGTCGAGCGCCTTCTCGATCTGCTCGCTGACGCGGTGCTCGTCGAACGAGTCCTTCTCGCCGCGGTACGTCTCGACCCGGTCGATGAGGTCGGGGGCCACCCCGCGGAGGTAGCCCTCGATGATCTCCTGGGCGTCGCCGCCGTCGATGACGAGCTTGTGGAAGTCCTCGTTGAACACGTCGCGGATGATCTTCAGCAGCAGGTCGGGCTCGGAGTGCAGCAGCGCGGGCGCCTGCGCCTTCTCGACCTGGCGGCTGATCTCCGCCCACTGCGACGTGAGCCGCTCGACGTCGAGCTTCAGCTGCTCCTCCGTCGCGCCCTCGGCCGCGGTGCGGACGATGACGCCCACGTTCTCGGGCAGCACCTCCTTGAGCGTCTTCTTCAGACGCGCGCGCTCGGTGTCGGGGAGCTTGCGGCTGATGCCGTTCATGGACCCGTTGGGGACGTACACGAGGTAGCGGCCGGGGAGGCTGACCTGGCTGGTGAGGCGGGCGCCCTTGTGGCCCACCGGGTCCTTGGTGACCTGCACGAGGACGCGGTCGCCGGGCTTCAGCGCGACCTCGATGCGGCGGGCGTGGCTGCCGCCGCCCTTGTCGGCGTTGGCGGCCTCCCAGTCGACCTCGCCCGAGTAGAGCACGGCGTTGCGGCCGCGGCCGATGTCGATGAAGGCGGCCTCCATGCTGGGGAGCACGTTCTGGACCCGGCCCAGGTAGACGTTGCCGATGAGGGAGGCCTCGTCGGCGCGGGCGACGTAGTGCTCCACGAGCACCTGGTCCTCGAGCACGCCGATCTGGATCTTGCCGTCGCGCGAGCGCACGATCATGCTGCGGTCGACCGACTCGCGGCGCGCCAGGTACTCCGACTCCGTGAGCACGGGGCGACGGCGTCCGGCGTCGCGGCCGTCGCGGCGGCGCTGCTTCTTGGCCTCGAGGCGGGTGGAGCCCTTGATGCGCTGCGGCTCGGTGATGAGCTCCGGCTCGCGGGGCGTGCGGACCTTGACGACGGTGCCGGGCGCGTCGTCGCCGTCGCGGCCCTCCTCGCCGGAGCGGCGGCGCGCGCGGCGGCGCACCGACGGGGCGTCGTCCTCGTCGTCGTGGTCGTCCTCGCGGTCGCGCACGCGGCCGTCGC
>NZ_JAVCVL010000168.1:0-6053 GCF_032917815.1 Clavibacter sp. MX14-G9D
CGGCCGGCGACCCGCCGCACCGCGGGCGGCGCCCTCGTGCGCACGGCCGTCGGCGCCGTCGTCCCGCTCCTGGTCGTCGGGCTCTGGGCGGTGGTCACCGCCACCGGCGCCGTCCCCGCCCACCTGCTGCCCGCGCCGCTCGACGTGGTGCGGGCGGGGGTCCAGCTCGCCGAGCAGGGGATCCTCGGCCAGTACGTCGCCATCTCCCTGCAGCGCGTACTCCTCGGGTTCGCCCTCGGCGCGACGGTGGGCCTCGTGCTCGGTGCCGTGGTGGGCCTCTCCCGCATCGGCCGGCTCCTCCTCGCCCCGACCGCCGGCGCCTTCCGCACCGTCCCGTCGCTCGCGTGGGTGCCGCTGCTCCTGCTCTGGATGGGGATCAACGAGGACTCCAAGGTCACCCTCGTGGCGATCGGCGCCCTGTTCCCCGTGTACACGACCGTCGCCGGGGCGCTCCGGCACGTGGACCCGCACCTCGTGGAGGTGGGGCGCGCGTTCGGGCTGCGCCGGATCCCGCTCCTCGTCACAGTGCAGCTGCCCGCCGTGCTCCCCGCTGTCGTCTCCGGCCTCCGGCTCGCCCTCGCGCAGTCGTGGCTGTTCCTCGTCGCCGCGGAGCTGCTCGCCGCCTCGATGGGGCTCGGCTACCTGCTCACGGAGTCGTCGAGCAACGGCCGCGTGGACCGGGTGCTCCTCGCCATCGTCCTCCTCGCCGTGCTGGGCGCGATCACCGACGCCGTCGTGGGTGTCGTCGAACGCGTGCTCGTGCGCCGCTGGGGCTGACGCCGGCAGCGCCTCGCGCGCCGTGTGTCCCCGCGTGACGATCCCGGTTCGGGTCCTCCGCGGGGCGCACGTAGCGTCGTCGCATGACCTCCCCGCGCACCGAGCAGGCCGCCGCCACCCCCCTGGACCCCTCGGACGGCGACGCCGCGACCGCGGGCCCGGCCTCGTTCCCGCCGCCCGCCGCGCTCGCCGCGTCGGCCAACGTCGGCGCGGAGGCGTACGCGCGCGCGGAGTCCGACCCCGTCGCCTTCTGGGAGGAGGCCGCCCGCCGCCTCGACTGGGAGACGCCCTGGCAGACGGCGCACACCTGGGTCCCGCCCGTCGCCGAGGACGGCACCCCGCAGGTCCCCGCGGCCACCTGGTTCGCCGGCGGCCGCCTGAACGTCGCCGCCAACTGCGTCGACCGGCACGTGGCCGCGGGGCGCGGCGACAGGGTCGCGCTGCACTTCGAGGGCGAGCCCGGCGATCGCCGCGCCGTCACGTACCGCGACCTCCAGGAGGAGGTCGCGCGCGCCGCGAACGCGCTGACCGCCCTCGGCATCGGCCCCGGCGACCGCGTGGTCATCTACCTGCCCGTGCTCGTCGAGACCGTCGTCGCGACCCTCGCGGTCGCCCGCATCGGCGCCGTGCACTCGCTCGTGTTCGGCGGCTTCTCGGCGGAGGCGCTGCGCTTCCGCGTGGAGGACACGGGCGCCCGGCTGCTCATCACGAGCGACGGGCAGCACCGGCGCGGAACCGCGGTCGCCACCAAGCCGCAGGCGGACGAGGCCGTCGCGGGCGTCCCGTCCCTCGAGCACGTCCTCGTCGTCCGGCGCACCGGGCAGGACGTGCCGTGGACCGAGGGACGCGACGTCTGGTGGCATGAGGCCGTCGGAGCCGCGTCGCCCGTCCACGAGCCCCGCGCCTTCGACGCCGAGCACCCGCTCTTCATCATCTACACCTCCGGCACGACGGGCCGCCCCAAGGGCCTCGTGCACACCTCCGGCGGGTACCTGACCCACGCGTCGTGGGCGCACTGGGCCCACTTCGACGCGAAGCCGGACGACGTGCACTGGTGCACCGCGGACCTGGCCTGGGTCACGGCGCACACCTACGAGATCTACGGGCCGCTCTCCAACGGCCTCACGCAGGTGATCTACGAGGGCACGCCCGACACGCCCCACCGTGGACGGCACCTGGAGATCATCGAGCGCTACGGGGTCACCACGTACTACACGGCGCCCACGCTCATCCGCTCCCTCATGAGCTGGTTCCCCGACGGCGTGGGCGGGCACGACCTGTCCAGCATCCGCCTGCTGGGGTCCGTGGGGGAGGCGATCAACCCGGCCGCGTGGCGCTGGTTCCACCGGGAGGTCGGCGGCGGCGCGGCGCCCGTGGTCGACACGTGGTGGCAGTCCGAGACCGGCGCCGCGGTCATCGCGCCCCTGCCCGGCGCCTCCACGCTGAAGCCGGGCGCCGCGGGTCGCGCGCTGCCCGGGTTCCGGGTCGCCGTGGTCGACGACGACGGCGAGGAGACGGCCGCGGGGGAGCCGGGCCTCCTCGTCATCCAGCGTCCCTGGCCCGGGATGGCCCGCACCGTCTGGGGCGACCCGGACCGCTACCGCAGCGCCTACTGGGAGCGCTTCGCCGACCGCGGCTGGTTCCTCGCCGGCGACGGCGCCCGACGGGACGGCGACGGGGACATCGCGCTCCAGGGCCGCATCGACGAGGTCGTGAACGTCTCCGGCCACCGGCTGTCGACCATCGAGATCGAGTCGGCCCTCGTCGCGCATCCGCGCGTCGGCGAGGCCGGCGTCACGGGCGTCGCCGACGACCTCACCGGGCAGCGCGTGGTCGCGTTCGTGGTGCCGCGCGGCGACGACCGGCCGGCGGACGACGACGCGGAGGGCTGGCGCGCGCTCGCCGCGTCGCTGGGGCCGGAGCTCACGGCGCACGTGGCCCGGGCCATCGGGCCGGTCGCGAAGCCGCGGCGGATCGTGGTGGTGCCGGACGTGCCGAAGACGCGCTCGGGCAAGATCATGCGGCGCCTCCTCGCCGACCTCGTCGAGGGCCGGACGCTCGGGGACGCCACGAGCCTGCAGGACGCCGCCGTCCTCGGCCGCATCCGCGCCGTCCTCGACGCGTCGGACCGCTGATCCCCGGCGCGGACGGCGGACGCCAAAGCGGCACGACGGACACGCGCGGGGGTCGCGCCGCGGCGCGCCGGCGGGTGCCCACCCGCTAGAGTGACCCGCGGAACAGACCACCTTTAACATCCGTCCCGAGAGGCGGGGAAGGAGGTCGGATTGCCTCAGCGCATCGTGCTGCAGCCCTCTGACATCACCCGTGCGCTCACGCGCATCGCCCACGAGATCCTCGAGTCGAACCGCGGCCCCGCCGGCCTCCTGCTCCTCGGGATCCCCACGCGCGGCACCGTCCTCGCCGAGCGCATCGGCCGCATCATCGCCCGCCTCGAGCCCGACGCCCCCGCCGACCTGGTGGGCTCGCTCGACGTCACCATGTACCGCGACGACCTGCAGCGGAACCCCACCCGCGCGCCCGCGCCCACGCTCCTGCCCGCGGGCGGCGTGGACGGCCGCACGGTCGTGCTCGTCGACGACGTGCTCTTCTCCGGACGCACGGTCCGCGCGGCCCTCGATGCGATCGGCGACCTCGGCCGCCCGACGGCCGTGCGCCTCGCCGCGCTGGTGGACCGCGGGCACCGGGAGCTCCCCATCCGCGCCGACTTCGTGGGGAAGAACCTGCCGTCGAGCCTCGCGGAGCGCATCTTCGTGCGGCTCGACGAGATCGACGGCGAGGACGCCGTCGCCATCGAGGGCCCCGACGACGCGCCGGCGCCCGCCGCGGGGGAGGCCGTGTCGTGAGGCACCTGCTCTCCACCCGCGACCTGACCCGCGACGAGGCCGTCCGCATCCTCGACGTCGCGGAGGACATGTCCGACGTGGGCACGCGCGAGATCAAGAAGACGCCGGCGCTCCGCGGCCGCACCGTGGTCAACCTCTTCTTCGAGGACTCGACCCGCACCCGCATCTCGTTCGAGGCCGCTGCCAAGAGGCTCTCGGCGGACGTCATCAACTTCAGCGCCAAGGGCTCCAGCGTCTCCAAGGGCGAGAGCCTGAAGGACACGGCGCAGACCCTGCAGGCCATGGGCGCCGACGGCGTCGTCGTCCGCCACCCGTCCTCCGGCGCGCCGCACACGCTCGCGGGCAGCGGCTGGATCGACGCCGGCATCGTCAACGCGGGCGACGGTACGCACGAGCACCCCACTCAGGCCCTGCTCGACGCGTTCACCATCCGCCGCCGACTGCACGGCCCGGCTGCCCGGGGGAGGGGCCTCGACGGCGCGCGCGTCCTCATCGTCGGCGACATCCTCCACTCGCGCGTCGCCCGCTCGAACGCGTGGCTCCTCACGACGCTCGGCGCCGAGGTCACGCTCGTCGCCCCGCCGACGCTCGTGCCCGTGGGGGTCGGCTCGTGGCCGGTGACCGTCCGCTACGACCTCGACGCGGCGCTCGTCGAGGGCCGGCCGGACGCGGTCATGATGCTGCGCATCCAGGCCGAGCGCATGCGCGCGGCCTTCTTCCCGAACCCGCGCGAGTACGCGCGCATCTGGGGACTCGACGACGCGCGGCTCGCGCTGCTCGGGCCCGATACGATCGTCATGCACCCGGGGCCCATGAACCGCGGGCTCGAGATATCCGCCGCCGCCGCCGACTCGGAGAGGTCCACGGTGCGCGAGCAGGTCGCCAACGGCGTCTCGGTGCGCATGGCCGTCCTCTACCTCCTGCTGTCCGGCGACGGGAAGGCCGACCGATGACCCAGTACGACATGCCCCAGCACGACACGACCGCGCGCGACGCCCACCTGATCCGCGGCGCGACCCTGCCCTCGGGCGAGCGCGCCGACATCCTCGTCGCCGACGGGCTGATCCGCGAGATCGGGCCCGACCTCGAGGTCCCGGCCGGCGCGCACGTCGTCGAGGCCGACGGGCTCGTGGCGCTGCCCGGCCTCGTCGACCTGCACGTGCACCTGCGCGAGCCCGGCTACGAGCAGAGCGAGACGGTGCTCACCGGATCCCGCGCGGCGGCCCTCGGCGGGTTCACCGCGGTCTTCGCGATGGCCAACACCATGCCCGTGCAGGACACCGCCGGCGTGGTCGAGCAGGTCAAGGCGCTCGGCGACGCGGCGGGCTACGCGACGGTGCGGCCCATCGGCGCCGTGTCGGTCGGCCTCGCGGGGGAGTCGCTGGCCGAGATCGGCGCCATGGCGTCGAGCCGCGCCGCCGTCCGCGTCTTCTCCGACGACGGGAAGTGCGTCTCCGACCCGCTCCTGATGCGCCGCGCGCTGGAGTACGTGAAGGCGTTCGACGGTGTCATCGCGCAGCACGCGCAGGACCCGCGCCTCACCGAGGGCGCCACCATGAACGAGGGCGCGCTGTCCGGCGAGCTCGGCATCACGGGCTGGCCCGCGGTCGCCGAGGAGTCGATCATCGCGCGCGACGTGCTGCTCGCCGAGCACGTCGGATCCCGCCTGCACGTCTGCCACGTCTCCACGGCCGGCTCGGTCGACGTGATCCGCTGGGCCAAGGCCCGCGGCGTCGACGTGACCGCCGAGGTCACGCCCCACCACCTGCTGCTCACCGAGGACCTGGTCGCCGGCTACGACGCGCGCTACAAGGTCAACCCGCCGCTGCGCCGCCGCGAGGACGTGGAGGCTCTCCGCCTCGCGCTCGCCGACGGCACCATCGACGTGGTGGCCACCGACCACGCGCCGCACCCCGTCGAGGCGAAGGACTGCGAGTGGGACGCGGCCGCGTTCGGCATGGTGGGCCTCGAGTCCGCGCTGTCGGTCGTCCAGCTCGCGATGGTCGACACGGGCCTGCTCGACTGGCAGGGCGTCGCGCGGGTCATGTCGCACGCCCCCGCGCGCATCGGCCGCCTGGCCGAGCACGGCCACGTCCTCGCGGGCGGATCCCCGGCCGACATCACCCTGTACGACCCCCGCGCCTCGCGCGTCTTCGGGCGCGACGACCTCGGCGGGCTGAGCGGCAACTCCCCGTACCTGGAGATGACGCTGCCCGGCCGCGTCGTCGCGACCTTCCACCGCGGCTACCCGACGGTGCTCGACGGCGCGCTCGTCGACCGCGGGACGGTCGCGCGCGCCGCGGTCCTCCGCGACCGCGCCGACGCCGACGCGCGCGGCGGGTCGGCGTCCGTTGCCCCGGGGAGCCCCGCCGCATGAGCGACCGCCTCGGACCCGCGCTCACCGTGATCGCG
>NZ_JAVCVL010000169.1:0-6002 GCF_032917815.1 Clavibacter sp. MX14-G9D
AGCGGCAGGCGGGCGGGGCCCGCCCCGGCGGGCCCCTGGAACACCCGGGGCGACGCGGGCAGCTCGGGGGGGGGGGCCCCGGAGGGGGCGGCGGCGCGCACGGCGGATCCGGCGTCGGCGAGGGTCGGCAGCGGCAGGCGGGCGGGCCCGGCCTCGGCGGCCTCCTGGAACACGCGGAGCGACGCGTGCAGCTCGGGGAGGGCGGCCTCGAAGGCGTCGTCGTCGGTGAGGGGGAGCTGGATCCACCCGCCCGCGAGCTCGAGTCCCGCCCCGGCGAGGCGGTCGCGCAGCTCCCGGCCGCGGCCGAGGTAGCCGACCGGCCCGAGGTCGATCCCGGAGTAGCCGGTCTCGGCCAGCGCCTCCACCATGTCGTCGGGGGTGACGACCTCGGCGCCCTCGGGGGTCAGCTCGAACACGCCGAAGCTGACGGGCGCACCCGCGACGGTCGCCCTCATCGACGGGACCGGGGCGCGCGGGGGCGGGTGGGGAGGAGCGGGGAGGAGGGGGACATGCGGCGGTGCACAGCCTCTCGGTCGGCGGACGCGCCGGGCGCCCGGCGGCGGAATGTCCTTACAATAGTACAAGCACACCGGGCGCTCAACGTCCGACGAGGAGCCGCGGAGGTCCCGGACGGCGGCACCGCAGGAGCGCACCGTGCGGCCAGGGTCCACGGGCTGCCGGCATGTGACGAGCGGGTGACGGGACGGTGCCCGGCCTCCCCCTGCGGCCCCGCGCCGCATAGCCTCGAGGAGGTGCCCCGCCGGGCACCGTCACGCGATGGAGGGGGACACCGGATGACGGCGCACGACGAGGACACCACGAGGCGCGCGGGCCGCGCGCTCCGCCGACCGGCTGCCGTGGGGACGGCGCTGGCCCTCGCCCTGGGCGCGCTGGTCGCAGCCCCCGCGCAGGCCGACACCGTCTCCATCGCGGACGTGCAGGGGACCGGCGGCACGACGCCGTACGCCGGCCGGGTCGTCACCGTGGAGGGCGTCGTCACGGGCGACTACCGCGGCGCGAGCGGCTACGCCGGCGTCGCCATCCAGACCGCCGGCAGCGGAGGCGCGGTCGACGCGACGCCCGGCGCCTCCGACGGGCTGTTCGTCTACCTGGGCGCCGCGGACCCGGCCGTCGCGATCGGCGACCTCGTGCGCGTCACGGGCACCGCCTCCGAGCGGCAGGGCCAGACCCAGGTGTCCGCCACCGCGACCGACCTCGTGCAGGCCGGAGTCGGCGTGCCCGCCCCCACCGCGCTGCCCGACACGCTGCGCGGCGCGGACCGCGAGTCGCTCGAGAGCATGCTCGTCACGCCGACGGGCGAGTACCGCGTCGGATCCGCCCACCAGCTCGAGTCCTTCGGCACGCTGTGGCTGAGCGCGGGCGCCGACCTGCCCGTGAAGGCCACCGACGTGGTGCGGCCGGGCGCGGAGGCCGACCGGATCGCCGCCGACAACCGCGCGCGCCGGCTCCTCCTCGACGACGGATTCGCCATCCAGCTGACGAACGCCGCCTACCCGGCCGGCGCGACCCAGCCGTACTACTCGGCCGAGCAGGTCGTCCGGAACGGCGACGCGCCGGTCTTCCCCGCGACGCCCTACGTGCTCGCCTTCGGCTTCGACGACTGGCGCCTGCAGCCCACGACCCCGCTGACCTCGCTCGACGCGGTCGGCCGCGTGCCGACCTTCACGAGCGCGGCGCCGCGCCCGGCCGTCGCGCCGGAGGTCGGCGGCGACGTCCGCATCGCCGGCTTCAACGTCCTCAACTACTTCACGACGCTCGGGGAGCGCGGCGCGCAGACCGCCGAGGAGTTCCGCGCCCAGCGCGCCAAGATCGTCACGGCCATCACCGGGCTCGACGCGCAGGTCGTGACCCTGATGGAGATCGAGGACTCGACGCGCTTCGGCGAGCCGGCCGACACCGCCACCGCCGACCTCGTGCGCGGTCTGAACGACGCGGCGGGATCGGCGGTGTGGGACTACGTGCGCACCCCCGCGGCGCTCCAGGGCACCCCGACCGACGAGATCCAGAACGCCATCGTCTACCGGGCCGACGCGGTGACGCCCGTGGGCGCGGCCGCCACGCAGATCGACGAGACGGTGTGGGGCAACGCCCGCGAGCCGATCGCGCAGTCGTTCCGCGGCGGCGACCGGACCTTCACGGTGGTCGCGAACCACTTCAAGTCGAAGTCGGGATCCGGCACCCAGCCCGCCGACGGCCAGGGCTTCTTCAACGCCGACCGGGTCGCGCAGGCCCGGGCCGTCGCGCGCTTCGCGACCGAGCTGCGCGCGTCGAGCGGGTCGGACCTGCTCTACCTGCTCGGCGACTTCAACGCCTACTCCGAGGAGGACCCCATCCAGGTCCTCCGCGACGCGGGCTTCGTCGACCTGGTGGCCGCGCGCGCCCCCGGCGAGCGCACGTACTCCTTCGACGGGGAGGTCGGATCGCTCGACCACGTGCTCGCGACCGGCACCGGGGCGCGCCAGGTCACGGGCGTCGGCGTCTGGGACGTCAACGCGCCGGAGTGGGCGGCGCGCCAGTACGACGGCGCCGCCACCGACGGCACGAGCGCGTTCCGCTCGAGCGACCACGACCCCGTGGTGGTCGGCCTCGACACGGTGCGCGACGCGTCGAGCCTCACCGGCCACGCCGACCGGCTCCTCGCGCGCAGCGGCCAGCCCGTGCGGTACTCGGTGCGGCTCGCGGCCGGCGGGGCGCCCGTCACGGGTCGCGTGCAGATCCTGGACCGGGGGCGCGCGATCGCGTCGGTCGACCTGACCGAGGCCGATGCGGGCCGCGCGACGGTGACGCTGCCGCGCCTGTCGCGGGGGATCCACCTGCTCACGGCGTCCTACTCCGGCGATGACGCGGCCCGGGGCTCCCGCACCGTCTGGCCCTCGATCGTCCTCGTCTGGTAGCGGCGGGGCGGCGCGGGCGGAATGCCCGGGCCGCCCGGCCTGTTGCACCCCACGACCCTGACGACGAGCACGAGAAGAGGACGCACCATGGCCACCACTGAACTGACCGCCGAGAACTTCGAGAGCATCGTCGACCAGAACGGCATCGTCGTCGTCGACTTCTGGGCCGACTGGTGCGGCCCGTGCAAGCAGTTCGCGCCGGTGTTCGACCAGTCGAGCGAGAAGCACGCCGACATCGTCCACGGCAAGGTCGACACCGAGGCGCAGCAGTTCCTCGCGCAGCAGGCGAACATCTCCGCCATCCCGACGCTGATGATCTTCAAGGACCAGACGCTCATCTTCAGCCAGGCGGGCGCGCTGCCCGCCCCGGCGCTGGAGTCGCTCATCCAGGAGGTGCGCGCCGTCGACGTGGCCGCCCTCAAGGAGCAGGCGGCGGCCGAGGCCGCGCAGGCCACCCCCGGCGCGAGCTCGGACCCCACCGCGATCTGAGCCGCGCCCGATCCGCGACGACGGCCCCTCCCCATCCGGGAGGGGCCGTCGTCGTCCCCGACCCCGCCCCACCGCCGCCTGCTCCCCGGGGCCCGGATACGATTGCCGCGATGACCTCCACCCCTCCCGCGCCCGCCGGATCCCCCGCCCTGGCCCCCGCCCTCGAGCGCCTCGGCACGGTCTTCGGGTACGACGCCTTCCGCGGCGACCAGCAGGAGATCGTCGAGCACGTCATCGGCGGCGGCGACGCCCTGGTGCTCATGCCCACGGGCGGCGGCAAGTCGCTCTGCTACCAGATCCCGAGCCTCGTGCGCGAGGGCACCGGCGTCGTCATCTCGCCCCTCATCGCCCTCATGCAGGACCAGGTCGACGCCCTGCGCGCCGTGGGCGTGCGGGCCGCGTTCCTCAACTCCACGCAGGACCTCGAGACCAGCCGCGAGGTCGAGCGCGCCCTCCTCGACGGCGACCTCGACCTGCTGTACCTCGCGCCGGAGCGGCTCATCCTCGACCGCATGGGGCGTCTCCTCGACGAGGCGCGCATCGCGCTCTTCGCCATCGACGAGGCGCACTGCGTCTCCCAGTGGGGCCACGACTTCCGCAAGGACTACCTCTCCCTGTCCATGCTGGCGGAGCGCTGGCCCGAGGTGCCGCGCATCGCCCTCACCGCGACCGCCAACGAGGCCACGCACGCCGACATCACGGCGCGCCTCGGCCTCCAGGACGCCCGGCACTTCGTCTCCTCGTTCGACCGGCCCAACATCCGCTACCGGATCGTGCCGAAGGCCGAGCCGCGCAAGCAGCTGGTCGACCTCATCCGCACCGAGCACGCGGGCGACGCGGGCATCGTCTACTGCCTCTCCCGGAAGACGGTGGAGCAGACCGCGGAGGCGCTGAACAAGCAGGGCATCACCGCGCTGCCGTACCACGCGGGCCTCGACGCGGCGGTCCGCCAGCGCAACCAGGCGCGCTTCCTCCGCGAGGACGGCATCGTCATGTGCGCCACCATCGCCTTCGGCATGGGCATCGACAAGCCGGACGTGCGGTTCGTCGCCCACATCGACCTGCCGAAGTCCATCGAGGGCTACTACCAGGAGACGGGGCGCGCGGGCCGCGACGGCCTGCCGTCCACCGCCTGGCTCGCCTACGGGCTCCAGGACGTGGTGCAGCAGCGCCGCATGATCGACCAGTCCGAGGGCGACGCGCAGCACCGGCGGCGGCTCGCCCAGCACCTCGACGCCATGCTCGCGCTCTGCGAGACCGTGGGGTGCCGTCGCGTGCAGCTCCTCCGCTACTTCGGCGAGGAGACGGGCCCGTGCGGCAACTGCGACACGTGCCTCGAGCCCGTCGAGACGTGGGACGCGACCGTCCCGTCGCAGAAGCTCCTCTCCACTGTCGTGCGGCTGCAGCGCGAGCGCGGCCAGCGGTTCGGGGCGGCGCACCTCATCGACATCCTGCGCGGCGAGGAGACCGACCGCGTGCGCCAGCAGGGCCACGACCAGCTCGCCACCTTCGGCATCGGCACCGAGCTCACCGACGTCCAGTGGCGCGGGGTGGTGCGCCAGCTCCTCGCGCAGGGCCTCCTCGGCGTGAGCGACGACGGCTACGGCACCCTCGTCATCACGGCCGGCAGCGGCGACGTCCTGACGGGTGCGCGCCAGGTGCCCATGCGGCAGGAGCCCGAGCGCATCGTCCGCGGACGCGGCACGCGCACCACGCGGAGCCGCGGCGGCCAGGTGGTCGACCTCCCCGAGGAGGCGCAGGGCCTGTTCGAGGCGCTCCGCGCCTGGCGCTCGGAGCAGGCCAAGGAGCAGGGCGTGCCCGCCTACGTCGTGTTCGCCGACGTCACGCTGCGCGAGGTCGCCACGGTGCGCCCGGCGGACCTCGGGCAGCTGGCGCAGGTCACGGGCGTCGGGCAGAAGAAGCTCGACACGTACGGCGAGGGCCTCCTGGCGGTCGTCGCCGAGGAGTCCACCGCCTCCGCCTAGGTTCCGGCGGCGCGGCGGGGGAGAGGGACCCGGTCCCGAGCCTCGAGGGCTGCGGGACCGGGCCGCGCACACGACCGACTTTTACCCGAAGACCGGCCCGGCGCTGGCGGGACAGCTCACCCGAAGAGCTGTCGCCGTTGCCCACGATCGTACTGGTCCGTGCGTCCGCCCCATGCGGGCTGTGAGGAGCGACGGCGTCCCGCTGCCGGACGCGCGGCGGGCCGACGGGTCCGCTCCCGGTGCGCCGCGCCGCTGAGGGCCGCGCTTCCGCGGGCGACGCAGGCCTCGGGCGACCCCCTCGGGATGCCGCCCTCCGGGCCGGCACGCGACGCGCCCGTCCTGGCCCCGTCGCCCGACCCCGCGCTGAGGGTTCCCACAACCCGCGGGCCGTCGCCGCGGGACCGCGTTGGAGGCCCGCGACGGGACATTCGGCAGGTGGAGGAATCGTCCGTAGCGTGGCCGGTGCCGGCAGGGACGCCGGCGGAGACGACGGCACGGAGGATCCATGGTCGACACGGCGGCACGAGGACGCACCACCCGCGGCACGAGGGGACGGGGCCCCGCCGCGAGCCCGCGCGACGGCGGCGCGCCCGCGGACGGCGCGCTCCGCGAG
>NZ_JAVCVL010000017.1:0-25757 GCF_032917815.1 Clavibacter sp. MX14-G9D
GCGGGCGCGGAGGCGGAGGAGGACCGGCACGTGCGCGAGCGCGATGGCGGCGAGGAGCGCGGCGGCGAACCAGGCGACGGCGTCCGGCAGGTCGAGCGCGGTCAGCAGGAGGAGCGCCGCCAGGGCCAGCACGACGCGCAGGCCGGAGTCCGCGAGCAGGACGCGGGAGTACGCGGGGACGTCGCCGCGGGCGACCATGGCCCCGCGCGCCGTGAACTGCAGGGCGCTGACCGGGGCGATCAGCGCGTAGGCGACCACGAGCCCCGGCGGCATCCCCGCGGCGAGGAGCAGGGGCGCGGCGGCCGCGACCACGGCGACGCCGGCGAGCGCGACCACGGCGGACAGGCCGAGGGCCGACCGGACGGCGGCGGGCACGTCGAGGCCGTGCGCGCCGAGGCGCGCGAGCTCCTGCTCGACGGGCAGGAAGAGGCCGAAGCCCACGACGAGGGCGACGGACCAGAACACGGAGAACATGTCGAACGCGGCGTCGCCGGACGCGGCGTCCGGGGAGAGCGCGGCGAGGCCCCGGGAGACGATGCCGAGGAACACGTACGTGACGAGGCCCGTCACGACCGTGGCGCCCATCACCAGCAGGGCCCGACGGGAGGCGCTGGGGACGGCGGTCATCGGATCAGGCTACCGTCCGGGATCGGGGGGACCCGATCCTGTACCCTCGGGTCACTGTGCCGTCCTCCTCCCCCGCGCCCGCGCCCGAGTCCCCCGAGCTCACCGGGAGGTCCAGCCGCCGGCCGCGGCCCGCGCTCCTCGCCGGCCTCCTCGGCGCGGTGGCCATCGCCTCCGGCGGCCTGCTCGCGCTGGCCCCCGTCGACACCGCCGACGTGCGCGTGGCATGGCCCCAGGACGCGTCCGACATCCGCAGCACCTCCCTCCTGCTCACCAACCAGACGCCGCACTCCCTCGACGCGTCCTTCACGTCCCGGGCGGTGGAGGCCGCCGCCGCGACGGACGACGGCGTCCTGCTCGCGACCATCGATCCCGCCGAGCCCGAGGCGGCGGTCGACGGCCTCGTCCTCACCGCCAGCGGCACCGCGCTCACCCTCGAGGTCGACGGCGTCTCCGAGCGCCTGCCCCTCCGGGCCGGCGACGACGTCTCCTACGCCCTGCACTCGGACGTCCACGGGCTGACCCTCGATGCCGACGGCACGCGCGTCGTCGACCTCCCCGGCACGCTCCCGCCGCAGATCGACGCCCTGGTCTCCAGCGTCACGTCCCTCGACGCGCCGTCCGACCTCGCCGTCGGCGTGCAGGTGGTCGACGACTTCGACAGCACGCCCAGCGGGATCAAGATCGCCGTCATGGTGCTCATGTGGCTGAGCCTCGCCGCCGCCCTCGTGCTCCTCGCCCGCGACGACCGGTTCCGGCGCCGCCGCCGGGACGCCCGGGCCGACGCCGCCGGCCCTCCGGCTTCCGGGGGCGCGGTGCTCCGGGACGGACGCCCGTCCGCGACGGCCTCCTCCCAGCCCGGCGGGTCCGCCGCGGCCCCCGAGCGCCGCCGCCCGCTGTCCCGGGTCCTCCGCGCCCTCCGCCCCGTGGACGCCGTGGTCGTCGCGGTGCTCGCGCTCTGGATCTTCATCGGCCCGATGACCGACGACGACGGCTACTACGCCGCGATGTCGCTCAACGACGGCGTCGCCGGGTTCGTCGGCAACTACTACCAGATGTTCAACCAGTCCTTCACGCCCTTCACGTGGTTCTGGCAGCTCCTCGGCGCCTGGCAGGAGCTCGGCGGGCGCTCGCCCGTCTGGCTCCGGACGCCCGCCCTCCTCGCGGGCATCGCGGCCTGGTTCGTGTCCCGCCACCTCCTCGAGCGCGCGGTCGTCCGCCTCTCGCGCCGTGCGCGCCTCTGGGCCCGCGGCCTGCTCGCGCTGACCTTCCTCATCTGGTGGCTCTCCTACACGATCGGCAGCCGCCCGGAGATCCTCGGGTCGCTCGGCGGCGTGATCGTCCTCGCCCTCGTGCTGCGCTCGCGGGACCGCTCGACCCTGCTCCCCGCCGCCATCGCCGCCCTGGTCGCCGGGCTGGCCTTCGCGGCGCACCCCACGGGCATCGTCGCGTTCGCGCCGCTCCTGCTCGGGATCCCCGGCTTCTGGCGCCTCGCGTCGGAAGGGGGCTCGCGCCTCGCGGCCGCCGCCCGCACGATGGCCGTGCTCTCCGTCGGGTCCGTCGCGCTCTTCGCGGCCTTCGCGGACGCGACGCTGTCGGACGCCCTCACGGGCCCCAAGCGCTTCGCCGCCGTCGAGACGCCCCTCACCTGGCTCGACGAGTGGTCGCGCTACGCCCTGCTCATGAACGACATCCCCATGGGGTCGTACGCGAAGCGGTCCGTCGTGCTCCTGGCGCTCGTCCTGCTCGTGTGGTGGGTCGCGACCTACGCCGCGTCGCGCATGTCGCCGCGCGCCGCGCGGCTGATCCCGGCCCCGCTCGAGCTCGCGGGCTGGGGCCTCGCCCTCTCGTTCGTGCTGCTCTGGATCACGCCCAGCAAGTGGACCCACCACTTCGGCGCCATCTCCTCCGTGGGTCCGCTGTTCGTCACCCTGCTCCTCGTCCTCGCGCCCGGCATCGTCGCGGGCCTCCTCCACGGCCGGCGCGCCCCGTGGTGGCTGACGCCGCTCGCCGTGGCGAGCCTCATCCCGGTCATCGTGTTCTCCCTGCACGGTCCGAACTCGTGGGCGTACGCCTGGGGCCAGGGCATGTTCGGCGACGGCCGCGACCCGGGGTTCGGCCCGATCCGCTTCGGCGCCCTGCCCATCTGGATCCTCGTGGCGGCCGCGGCCGTCGGCGTCGCGGTCCTCGTGCAGCGCCGCGCCGGCCGCGCCTGGTCCAAGCCCAGCGGCCTCTGGGCGGTCACGGCCCTCGCGACCGTCTTCGCGCTCGTCACGGGCGGCTACCTGGTCGGCACGTTCTCCCTGGCCGCGGCTCGCGGGCTCGACGGCTACTCGGTGGGCGCCGCCAACCTCGAGGATCCCGACGGCTCGCAGTGCCTCACGGGTGCGGCCATCACCACGTGGGACGCGAGCGCGGGCAGCGCCCTCGCGGTCGACGAGGGCGACGAGGCGGAGGCCGCCGAGCCGGGCTCGTTCGCTCTGGGCGGCGGCTGGCCGAGCTCGGACCCGCCGCCCGCGGTCGCCGACGGCGTCGCCCTGTGGGGCAGCTACGCCGAGGGCGGCGACACCGTGGGCCGCATGACGACCCCCTGGTACCGCGTCCCCGAGACCACCGCCCAGCAGCGCATCGCCGTGCTCGTCGGGGGCGAGCTCGCCACGGGGGACGCCGACCGCCTGCGCCTGCAGATCCGGGACTCCGAGGACCGCGTCGTCGACCTGGGCGGCGTCGCCGTCGAGGACACCGTGGACCGACCCGGGTGGCGCACCATCGCGATCGACCCGTCGCGGCTGACGCCGGGCGACACCATCCGCCTCGATGCGCAGGACGGCACCACCGGCACGGACGGCTGGTTCGGGTTCACCGCGCCCGTGCTCGTCGACCCGGTCCCCTTCAACGACCTCGCGGCCCCCGGCGCGCCGACCGCCGTCACCTGGACCTCGTCGTTCTGGTTCCCCTGCCAGCGGCCCGTGTCGATCGCGCACGGCATCATCGAGCGCCCCGTCCTCGCGACCACGTTCGGCGAGAGCGGCCCCGACAACATCTGGGTGCAGCGTCGTGGCGGGTCCCTCGCGGGCGTCGAGCGCTCCTCCACGGTCGTGACCCTGGCGTCCGACATGGAGGGGGCCGGCAGCTCGTGGGGTCGCGTCCAGCTCTTCGACTACCCCTACGCGGCGGACGCGTACGACCTCACGGTCGAGCGCGTGTCGACCTGGGGCTGGCGCACGCCGTTCGACCCGGTGTCGCAGATCGTCGAGTTCGAGCGGGACCAGGGCGCCTCCGAGTGACCCCGGTGACGGCGGTCGTCGTCGGCCCGGGCGGCATGCCGCCAGCCGGCGCCGTCGGGCCGGAGCGCCGCTCCGTCCTCCGCGGCACCCTCGGCTGACGCGCCGGCACCGCCGACGCGTCGTCCGTCCGCAGGGTCGCCCTCCGCGCGGTGCCGCACCGGTCGCCGCCGACGCGGGGACGCCGACGTCGCGGACCGCCGGATCGGGGCGGACCCTGGGACGGGGGGGGCAGACGACGAGGACCGTGCACCCCGGGGTGCACGGTCCTCGTCATGCGGCGGGACTAGCCGTAGACGACCTGCACGCCCTGCGCGCCCACCACGATCCGGCCTCCCGTGAACTCCTGGATCACGTCGCCCCCGGATGCGCGCTCCTCCCCGAGCGGCAGGCCCAGTCGGCTGGTCGCGGCGCCGAGCGCCACGTACCGGTCGCCGATCCAGCCGCGCACGATGAAGGCGCCGCGTGCGGACGAGTAGATGCCGCCACCCGTGAAGGCCTGCGCGGCGCCGTTCGGCACGGCGGTCTCGATGCCCGTCGGCGAGCCCAGGACGCCGGACTGCTCGCGCGCCTGGACGTACCGGTCGCCGATCCAGCCCCGCACCCCGAAGGCGCCGCGGGCGGACGAGTAGAAGCGGCCGCCCTGGAACTGCTGCTGCGCGCCCTGCGCGGTGGCCCGCTCGTCGGCCGTGGAGAGGCCGAACGCGCCTCCCGCGGCCCCGCGGGCGCGGTAGGCGTCGGCGATCCAGCCGCGGACGACGCTCGTGCCGCTGGAGGTCGCCGACACGAGGCCGCCCGTGAAGTCCTGCGAGGCGCCGCCCGGCACGGTCCTCTCGTCCGCGCGCGGGAAGCCGAGGACCCCGGAGTCGCGGCCGAGCGCCCGGTAGCGGTCGCCGATCCAGCCGCGGACCACGAACGCGCCGGCGGACGAGGCGACGACGTCGCCCCCGCTGAAGGTCTGGCGTGCGCCGCCGCGCACGGACAGCTCGTCGGTGGTCGGGAAGCCGAGCACCCCGCCCGCGCCGCCCGCGGCGGTGAAGCGGTCGCCGATCCATCCGCGCACCGCGTGGGCGCCGGCCGCGGAGGAGTACACCGACCCGCCGCCGAAGCGCTGCACCGCTCCCCCGGGGAGGGCCTGCTCGTCCCCGAGCGGAGCGCCGAGCGCCCCGCTGGAGGAGCCTCCGCGGATCCAGGCGTCGCGGATCCAGCCGCGGACCACGAAGGCGCCCGCGGCGGACGACACGATGGAGCCGTTCCGGAAGTCCTGCGCGGCGCCGCCGGGCACGGCCCGCTCGGGACCGACGGGCGCGCCGAGGATGCCGGAGGCGCCGCCGACCGAGCGGTACTTGTCGCCGATCCAGCCCCGCACGTCGAAGGAGCTCGAGCCGAACCAGTCGGTGAAGTACGCGTAGAAGTTGCGGTTGCCGTACGAGGAGCAGCGGCCGCCCGTGCCGTAGCCGGAGGCGAGCGCCTGCCGGTCGGGCTGGTACGGCGTGTAGTAGTACAGGCTGGCGGTCGCCTGGTTCGAGATGTAGACGGCGCTGCTGCCGCACGACGCGTCCGGGTGGTACAGCACCTGCACCGTCGTGCCCTTGGCGTAGCGCGTGTAGCGGGTGCCCCAGGACGTGCCGGGGCCGGTGCCGGCCGGGTTGGAGTAGCGCTGGAACGCCCACGCCGCCTTGTAGACCTGGTTGTAGAAGCCGTAGAACTGCGCGTCGCAGGCGGCGGTGTCGGGGCATCCGTAGCCGGTCGCGGACCGGTAGGCGCGAGCCGACGGCGCCGTGGACAGGACGAGCCCCTGCTCCTTCTGGAGGAGCACGATGAGCACCTGCGGGTTGATGCCGCAGGCGCGGCCCACCTTCGCGATGATGTCGGCGGCGCTCTCGTTGCGGGCCCCCTGGTACGGGCCGCACATGGGGTCGGCGCCGCGGGAGAACGTGTCCTGCCGGTAGTCCTTCAAGCAGGTGTAGCCGGAGCGGCACGCGGCGACGCGCTGGGCGAGGAAGGCCTGCACCTGCGGCGCGCTCATCGTGCCCTCGTCGAAGAACACGGCATCCGAGATGATCGCGCCGGCGCGGAATCCGGACATGTCCGCGGCCTGCGCCGCCTCCGGCCCGCCGACGGCCCCCGCCATCATGATCCCGCACGCTGTCGCGATCGCGGCGATGACCGCCACCATCCGACGCGCGGATCCCCTCATCCGTCGCACTTGACGCCCCCGCTCCCGGGGGCCCGAAGCGCGCCCCGCTGGGACATGCTAACCGCTGGTCGGCGCGACCGGTCCGCCGGGACGGGCGGGACGACGCCGGGCGGCGAACCCGCCGCGCGGCCCGGCGTGGACGCCGGGGCCGCGCCGGAGGGTCAGCGCCCGTCGCGCGGCGGCGTGACGCCGAAGCTCCGCGCCCACTCCCGCTCGCTCGTGATGCGGGGCAGGGCGGCCCGGTACGCGGCCCGCAGCTGCGGCCAGCGCGCCAGGATGCGGGCGCGCAGCACGATGCTCGTGACGAGCATGCGGCGGAAGGTCGCCGGGTCGCGGCGGTGCAGGAGGGCCGCGGATCCCTCGGCGTTCGAGACGAGGACGCTGTCGTAGTTCGGCACCACCCACCAGCGCGCGTCCGCGAAGGCGAGGTGCGCCTCGGGAGCGCTCTGCGCCGCCGGCTTCACGGGGGTGAACGCGTGACGGAGCACGACGCGCGCCAGCCACACCGGGCGCGTCAGGGCGTTCGGCGCGCGGTACTGGCGGGGTCGGCGGCGGGACGCGAGCGTGCCCTCGACGGCGGGCAGCTCGTCGCGGTCCTTGATGGCGACGCCGTCGGTGAAGCGCGTGGCGAGCTCCCGCGTGCGGGCGAGCCGCGTGACCATGTCCTGGTGCAGCCCGCGGGGTCCGCGGAGGATGTTGCGGTACGCCTCATGCCGTGCCGCCAGGGCGAAGTACTGCATCGAGATGAGGTGCCGCACGTCGGTGGCGAGGTTCGCGGTGAGGAGCCGCCCGCCCCGCGGGAACGGCGAGTGCAGGAGCGCCACGATGAGCCGGTTGCGGGCGTGGAAGAACGCCTGCCAGTCCTGCGAGTCGTCCTTGTCGACCCAGGAGACGTGCCACACCGCGGCGCCCGGGAGCGTGACGGTCGGCACGCCGTGCTCGCGGGCGCGCAGCGCGTACTCGGCGTCGTCCCACTTGATGAACACGGGCAGCGACAGCCCGATCTCGCGGATGGTCTCGACGGGGATGAGGCACATCCACCAGCCGTTGTAGGCGGCGTCCACGCGGCGGTGCATCCACCGGGTCTGGCGGAGGTTCGACGAGGGGAAGTCGTGGCGGGTCGGCGTGACCGGACCCCACATGAAGTTCCACATGTCGAAGCCCTCGGCGTACGCGTGGAGCTTGCCCTTGTCGTACATGTCGAACATGTGGCCGCCGACGATGGTCGGCTTGACCGCGTAGTCGGCGAACTTCAGCGCACGGCGGATGCTCTCCGGCTCGATCGTGATGTCGTCGTCGAGGACGAGCACGTAGTCGGACTCGCCGGCCTGCAGCGTCTCGTACATGCCGCGCGAGAATCCGCCGGAGCCGCCGAGGTTGGCCTGGTCGATGACGCGGAGGCGGCCGCCGAGAAGCTCCTCGGCGCGCGGGAACTCGGGCTGGTCGACGATCTTCTGCGTGCCCTGGTCCGTGACGAAGACGTTGTCGATGAGCCGGGTCACCTCGGCGTTGGCGCCGATGTCGGTGAGGAGCTTCACGCAGTACTCGGCGCGGTTCAGCGTCGTGACCGCGAGGCTCACGGATCCGGTCGAGCCCGTGCGGGTGACGGTGCCCGCGGGGGCGAACCAGGCCGCCTGCACGAGCGAGAGGTCGGCCTCCTCGCCCACGAGGTCGAACCAGTACCAGCCGCCGTCGGCGAAGTTGGTGAAGGGCAGCTCGAAGGTGCTCGTGGTGGCGCCGTCGAGGACCCGGCCCTCGACCTTCTGGATCACGCCGCGCGCGTTGGAGCGGTAGACGATGACCTGCCCCTGGCCCTCGGTCATGACCTCGAGCACGACCGACGCGAGCGACGTGTGCGCGCGCCAGTACGCGGCGGGGAACGCGTTGAAGTAGGTGCCGAACGAGACCTTGCGGCGGTGGGGCACGCGGAAGCCGCCCTCGCCGTCCATCGCGCTGAGGATCCCGATGTCGGACAGGCGCACCACCGCGCGGTCGTGGTCGGCGTCGATGACCTGCATGTTCGTGCCGTGCTTCCGGCGGTCGACGACCGGGATGCTCGTCCAGTAGTCCGCGTCGACGTAGAGCGGCACGGTGTCCGGGTCGTGGTCCGTGGGGAAGATGACGCGCTGCAGCAGCAGCGCCTCGTCCCGGCCCGTGGCCTCGATGAGGGCGTCCGCCATGATCAGGATCCTTCCGTCGCGACCGGCGCGAGGACCGGCTTGAGGACGTTCTCGTACATCGTGAGCGCCGAGCCGATGGCCATGTGCATGTCGAGGTACTGGTAGGTGCCCAGGCGGCCGCCGAAGTAGACGCCGTCCTCCGCCGCGGCGAGCTCCCGGTAGCGGAGGAGGCCCTGGCGGTCGTCCGGCGTGTTGACGGGGTAGTACGGCTCGTCCTCGCGCTCGGCGAAGCGCGAGTACTCGCGCATGATGACCGTCTTGTCCTCGGGGTAGTCGCGCTCCGGGTGGAAGTGGCGGAACTCGTGGATCCGCGTGTAGGGCACGTCCGCGTCGGCGTAGTTCATGACGGGGGTCCCCTGGTGGTCCTTGATCGGCAGGACCTCCCGCTCGAAGTCGAGCGTCCGCCAGGACAGCGCGCCCTCCGAGTAGTCGAAGTAGCGGTCGATCGCACCCGTGTAGACGACGGGTACGCGCCCGACGGTGGAGGACTTCGTGATCTCCTGCGACTCGTCGAAGAAGTCGGTGGAGAGGCGCACCTCGATGTTCGGGTGGTCGGCCATGCGCTCGATCCACGCGGTGTAGCCGCCGACGGGCAGGCCCTCGTGCGCGTCGTTGAAGTAGCGGTTGTCGTAGTCGTACCGGACGGGGAGGCGGGAGATGACCTCGGCCGGGAGCTCCGTCGGGTCGGTCTGCCACTGCTTCGCCGTGTAGTCGCGGATGAACGCCTCGTAGAGCGGACGCCCGATGAGGCTGATGCCCTTCTCCTCGAGGTTGCGGGCGTCGCCCGACTCGAGCTCCGACGCCTGCTCCTGGATGAGGCGCCGCGCCCCCTCCGGTCCGTGCGCCGCGCGGAAGAACTGGTTGATCGTGCCGAGGTTGATCGGCAGCGGGAACACCTCGCCGCGGTGGTTCGTGTAGACCTTGTGGACGTAGGGCGTGAACTCCGTGAACCTGTTGACGTACTCCCACACGCGCTCGTTGGACGTGTGGAACAGGTGCGCCCCGTAGCGGTGGACCTCGATGCCCGTCTCCGGGTCGGCCTCGCTGTAGGCGTTGCCGCCGATGTGGTCGCGGCGGTCGATGACCAGCACCCGGAGGCCGAGCTCCTCGGCCACCCGCTCCGCGATCGTGAGGCCGAAGAATCCGGATCCGACTACTACGAGGTCATGGGCCATGGAGAACGGGTCCCTTTCATGTCTGGGGGGTCGTCGCGGCGCGACGACCCCAGGGTACCCTCCCGGCTCAGGGGCCGACGCGACCCGCGCCGGACCCCCCGGCGAAGACCCGGCCGTACGCCCACCGGCGCAGCCGCTCGGGCACGAGCCGGTAGCCGCCGCGGATCGCGACGTTGCGGAGGGCCTGGAACGGCGTGGTGAAGCGGCGGCGGCGGAACTCGCGCTGGAGCCGCAGCTCGGCCCGCAGCTGGGAGAGCCCGCCGCGGCGCGCGTAGGCGCCGTCGCTCACGCGGTACATGACGAGGGGCTCCGGGATGTTCTCCACCCGGGCGCCCTGCTGCACCATGCGCGCGAAGAGGTAGTAGTCCTCCATCAGGCCGATGTCGATGTAGCCGCCCGCGGCGCGCACGGCCGAGCGGCGGTAGACGACGGTCGGGTGGTTGAACGGGTCGTGGAAGCGGGCGTACCCGCCGATGCGCGCGGCGCCGGTCGGCGGGGTGCGGGTGCCGACGATGGTCCCGACCTCGTCCGCGAACTCGTACATGCCCGTCCCCACGAGGTCGAGACCCGTGCCCATCAGCTCGAGCTGCCGCGCGAAGCGCTCGGGGAGGGAGATGTCGTCGGCGTCCATCCGCGCGACGACGTCGTGGTCGCACGCGTCGAGGCCGCGCTCGAGCGCGTGGGCGAGCCCGGCGTTCCGGGCCAGCCGGACGACGGAGGCCGGCACCGGCGACGCGGCGACGGCCTCGTCGACCGCGCGGGAGAGGGCGGCGGAGACGGGTCCGTCCTGCACGACGACGACCTGGTCGGGGCGCAGCGTCTGCTGCTCGACGGAGCTGCGGAACGCCCGCACGAAGTAGTCGGGCTTGTCGCCCGAGTAGACGGGGAGGAGGAGGGTGAAGGGCTCCGTCACGCGCGCGCCCCCGCGTCCGCCTCGACCCGGGCGACGTCCTCGCTCGCGGCGCCGAGCCCCGCGAGCACGATGACGTTCGGACGCGGGCGCGTGAGCAGGCCCGTCCGGAGCCCGCGCAGGAGGCCCGACAGGAGCACACGCCGGTCTCCCGAGCGGAGGATCGTGCGGGTCCACGAGCGCAGCGCCGCGCCCGTGTACAGCACGCGCTCCGCCGCCGTCAGCGACGGCGACAGGCGCATGAGCCACGCCTTGTTCCGGACCTCGTAGAAGAAGCGGGCCCCGGGATCGACGTCCGCGGCGCCGAAGGTGCGCGTCCGGTGCTCGACGGTGCTCGCGGAGGACACGAAGCCGCGCCCGCGGCGCAGCAGCCGGGTGCTGTACTCGAAGTCGTCGTTCCACAGGAAGTAGTCCGCGACCGGGAGTCCGTGGCGCCGGACCGCGGCGGCCTCGACGAGCAGCGAGACGAACGAGGCGCTCCGGACCGGGTACGCGCCGTGCGCGGCCGCACGCTCGCGCGACGACCGCGAGGCGCCCGGCCGGACGCGCGGGGTGTTCATCGGGTGCGGACGGCCGTCGACCCAGCGGACGGCGGAGGCCAGCACGACGGTGCCGACGGGCGCGCGACGGCGGGTGGCCAGCAGGGCCGCGAGGGCTCCGGGGTCCGGGACGGTGTCGTCGTCCATCAGCCAGACGGCGTCGGCGTCGTGGACGGCCAGCGCCCGCGCGATCGCCACGGTGAAGCCGCCGGCCCCGCCCGTGTTCCGCGGCAGCACCACGAGGTCGACCTGCGGGAAGCGCTCCCGGATCACGTCGGCCGTGCCGTCGGAGGAGGCGTTGTCGACCACCACGATCGCGGCCGGCGCCACGGTCTGCGCGGCGAGCGCCGCCAGGGTCTCCTGGACGAGCTCGCGGCGGTCGAAGGCCACGACCACGGCGACGATGCGCGCGCTGCGCTCCACGTCGGACGGCATCCGGTCCTCTCCTCGGTCATCGTCCGCGCGCCCCCTCGGGAGGGCGGACGTCGGCGTGCGCCGGGCGACGGGGTCGACCGGGAGGCGCGCCGGGCTCCCCCGATGGTAGCGGGGAGCGGCCGGACGGCCGGTCAGCGCCCGGGCTGGGCGGCCGCCTCGGCGAGGGCCGCGAGGTAGCTCCCGTAGCCGCTCTTGATGAGCGGGGCCGCGAGCTCGCGGAGCTGGTCGAGGTCGATCCACCCGGCGCGGTACGCGATCTCCTCGATGCAGCCGATCTTGAAGCCCTGGCGGTCCTCGATGACCTTCACGTACTCGGAGGCCTGCATCATGCTCTCGAACGTGCCGGTGTCGAGCCACGCGGTGCCGCGGTCGAGCACCTGCACGCGCAGGCGGCCCGCCTGGAGGTAGTGGTCGTTGACCGCGGTGATCTCGAGCTCGCCGCGCTCGCTCGGCTCGATGGACTTGGCGATCTCGACCACGTCGTTGTCGAAGAAGTAGAGGCCGGGCACCGCGTAGGCGCTCTTCGGCTGAGCCGGCTTCTCCTCGATGGAGACGGCCGTGAAGTCGTCGTCGAACTCCACGACGCCGTAGGCCGTCGGGTCGGCGACGTGGTACGCGAAGATCAGCGCGCCGTCGATCCCGGTGTTCTTCCGGAGGCTCGTGCCGAGGCCCGCGCCGTGGAAGATGTTGTCGCCGAGGACGAGCGCCACGGAGTCGTCGCCGATGAACTCCTCGCCGATGACGAACGCCTGCGCGAGGCCGTCGGGCGAGGGCTGCACGGCGTACTCGATGCGCATGCCGAGGTGCGACCCGTCGCCGAGCAGCGCCCGGAACTGGTCGTTGTACTCGGGCGTCGTGATGATGAGCACCTCGCGGATGTCGGCCATCATCAGCGTCGACAGGGGGTAGTAGATCATCGGCTTGTCGTAGATCGGCATCAGCTGCTTGCTGATGCCCTTCGTGATCGGCCACAGCCGCGTGCCGGAACCGCCGGCCAGGATGATGCCCTTCACGGGATCAGCTCACCTTCTGGGAGTCGTGGAAGGCGCGCATGTCCGACCAGGTGGGGAGGAGCCCGGCGGCAGCCGCCTCGGCGAGGGTGGGCGCCTCGAGGTCCTTCGGGGAGAGCAGCGCCTCGCCGGCCTCCTCGGGGAAGCGGAGGTCGAGGTCGGGGTCGAGCGGCGTGATGCCGTGCTCGGCCGCCGGGTTGTAGACGTCGCTCACGAGGTACGTGACGGCGGCGTCGTCGGTCAGCGCGACGAAGCAGTGGCCGAGGCCCTCGGAGATGTAGACCGCCTTGTGGCTCTCTGTGTCGAGGCGCACGCTGTCCCACTGGCCGAAGGTCGGCGAGCCCACGCGGATGTCCACGATGAAGTCGAGCACGGCGCCGGAGACGGCCTTCACGTGCTTGGCCTGGCCGCGCGGGACGTCGGCGAAGTGGACGCCGCGGACGACGCCCCGCCTCGACACGCTCATGTTCGCCTGGCGGAGGTCGAGCGGGTGGCCGACCGCCTCCTGGATCTCGTCGAACCGGTACCACTCGAGGAACACGCCCCGGTCGTCGGTGCGCTGGACGGGGGTGAGCTCGTACGCGTCGGGTACGGCGAGTTCGCGGATCTGCACGGAGCCGACCCTAGCAACGCGTCAGGCCGGCCCCGCGGCGCCCGCGCCCGACGGACCGTCCGGGGGCTCCCCCTCTCCGGGGGACGGGCGCCGGAACGAGAACCGCCCGTGCCCGACGTAGCTCACGACCGTGATGAGCACGACGAGCATCGCCTGCGCCCCGAGCCGCGGGACCCCGAGCGCCACGAGCACCGGCAGGAGCACGGCGTTCAGGGCGATGGAGACGAGGTATACGGAGACGAACCGCCCGAGGTCCCGCAGCAGGTGGCCGCGGACCCGGTAGACGAGCCGGCGGTACAGCGCGAAGGCGACCGCGATGGCGACCGCGTAGCTGCCGAGGAGGGGGACCAGGGATCCCGCGACGGGGTTCCCGGCCCGGTCGAGGGCACGGCCGACGGTCGCCTCCAGCGCCGCGAACAGCACGAAGGCGAAGCCCGTGTTGAACCCGCCGACGAGGAGGAACCGCACACGGCGGTCGCCGAGGAGCTCCCGCAGGCGGGCGACGGGGGTGATCCGGGGCACGCGTCCATGATGCCCCGCCCGTCCCGGCCGCGCCCGCGGGGCGCCGCACCCCTGATGTGGGGGGAGCGGTCCCCTCGGCCGCGCATGCCCCGCTCGATAGGATCGAGCGCCCGGCGCCCGAACGCCGGTCCATGACGCCGGCCCACCCGCCCGGCGCCTCTACCGAAGGACGTATCCCCCATGAGGATCCTCGTGACCGGCGGCGCCGGCTTCATCGGCTCCAACTTCGTGCGCCACGCGCTCCAGGACCACTACGCCGGGCTGGAGGGCGCCGACGTGATCGTGCTCGACGCGCTCACCTACTCCGGCAACCTCGAGAACCTGGCCCCCGTCAGCGACTCGCCCCGGTACACGTTCGTGCACGGCGACATCCGCGACGACGCCGTGCTCGACGAGTGGATCCCGAAGGTCGACGCGGTCGTGCACTTCGCCGCCGAGAGCCACGTCGACCGCTCCGTGCGCGACGCCAGCATCTTCGTCGAGACGAACGTGCTCGGCACGCAGAAGCTCCTCGACGCCGCCCTCCGCCACGACCTGAGGCGCTTCGTGCACGTCTCCACCGACGAGGTCTACGGGTCCATCGCCGAGGGCTCCTGGGACGAGGAGCGGCCGCTCGAGCCGAACTCCCCCTACTCCGCCTCCAAGGCCGGCAGCGACCTGCTCGCCCGCTCGTACCACCGCACCCACGGGCTGAACGTGTCCATCACGCGCTGCTCCAACAACTACGGGCCGTACCACTTCCCCGAGAAGGTCATCCCGCTGTTCGTCACGAACCTCATCGACGACCGGCACGTGCCGCTCTACGGCGAGGGCCTCAACATCCGCGACTGGCTGCACGTGGACGACCACTGCCGCGGCATCGCGCTCGTGCTCGTGCAGGGCGCGCCCGGCGAGATCTACAACATCGGCGGCGGCACCGAGCTCACGAACCGCGAGCTCACGCAGCTCCTCCTCGACGCCACCGGCCGCGACTGGTCGTACGTCGACCGGGTCGAGGACCGCAAGGGCCACGACCTCCGCTACTCCGTCGACATCTCCAAGATCCAGCGCGAGCTCGGCTACGCGCCCCAGGTGCCGTTCGAGCAGGGCCTCGCCGACGTCGTGCAGTGGTACCGGGACAACCGCTCGTGGTGGGAGCCGCTGAAGCAGCGCGCCGAGCTGCCCGCGTGAGCCGGATCCTCGTCACCGGCGCCCGCGGGATGCTCGGGCAGGACCTCCTCCCGGCCCTCGCCGGCCACGACGTGACCGCGCCCACGCGCTCCGAACTGGACATCGCCGACGAGGCCGCGGTCCGTGCCGCGGTCGCCGGCCACGACGTGGTCGTGAACCTCGCGGCGTACACCGCGGTCGACGCGGCCGAGGAGCACGAGGAGGAGGCCCGCGCCGTCAACGCGACGGGCGCCGGCGTCCTCGCGCGGGCCGCCGCTCGGGAGGGCGCCCGCATCGTGCACGTGTCCACCGACTACGTGTTCGACGGCTCCGCCGACGCGCCGTACCCGGAGGACGCCCCGCACGCTCCCGTCTCCGCCTACGGCCGCACCAAGGCCGAGGGCGAGCGGCTCGTGCTCGCGGGCCACCCGGCGGGCGCGAGCGTCGTGCGCACCGCCTGGCTGTACGGCGCGGGGGGCCCGAGCTTCCCGTCGACCATGCTGCGGCTCGCGGGGACGCACGAGACGGTGTCCGTCGTCGACGACCAGCGCGGGCAGCCGACGTGGACGGTCGACCTCGCGGCGCGCCTCGTCGAGCTCGTCGAGGCCGGCGCTCCCGCGGGCGTGTTCCACGGGACGTCGTCGGGCGTCGCCACCTGGTACGACCTGGCGCGGGCCGTCTTCGCCGAGGCGGGACTCGATCCCGAGCGCGTGCGGCCCACCGACAGCGCGTCCTTCGTGCGGCCGGCGCCCCGCCCCGCGTACTCCGTGCTCGGCCACGACGGCTGGGCGCGCGTGGGGCTCGCCCCGCTGCGGGACTGGCGGGAGGCGCTGTCCGACGCCGCCGCCCACGGCGTCCTCCGGGCACCCTGACGGCTACACTCGTGTCCGGTCCGATCCCGGACGCCGTCCCCGTCCCCGCTCCGCGCCCCGCGCGGACCCCACGCAGTCCGAAGGGCACCACCGACGTGTCGAGCATGACGAGTTCCGAGGCGCGGGAGTTCTCGAGGCCCGGCACGGGCGCGGGCCTCCTCGACGTCTACCGTCGCCGCTACCTCCTCTCCCTGCTCGTGCGCAAGGAGGTGCAGGTCAGGTACCGCGGCTCGGTGCTCGGATGGCTGTGGTCGTACGTGAAGCCGGCGGCGCAGTTCGCGGTGTTCTTCATCGCGATGGGCGTGTTCCTGCGGCTCAACCAGAACCAGGTCAACTACCCGATCTACCTGTTCTCGGGCATCATCCTCATCAACTTCTACACGGAGGCGTTCTCCAACTCGACGAAGTCGCTCGTCGACAACGGGGCGCTGATCAAGAAGATCTACCTGCCGCGGGAGCTGTTCCCGGTGTCGAGCACCTTCGTGGCGCTCGTGAACTTCCTGCCGCAGCTGGTGATCCTGCTGGTGGTCTGCCTCTTCGTCGGGTGGGCGCCGACGCCGGTGCAGGTCCTGGGGATCCTGCTGGGCGTCGCCATCATCGGCACCCTGGCCATCGGCCTCGGCATGCTGTTCGGCGCCGCCAACGTCTCGTTCCGCGACTCCCAGAACTTCGTCGAGCTCATCGTCATGGTGGTCGTGTGGGCCTCCCCGGTGCTCTACCCCTTCGCCCAGGTCCGCGACCAGCTGCCGGACTGGCTGCTCGTGGTCTACCAGCTGAACCCGGTCACGGCCGCGGTCGAGCTCTTCCACGCCGGCTTCTGGTACCCGACCACCGGCGGCACGGGCGACCTGCCCGAGAACCTGTGGATGTACGGCTTCATCGCCCTCGGCGTCTCGCTCCTGAGCCTCCTGCTCGGGCAGCTCGTCTTCAAGAAGCTGGAGGGGCGCTTTGCCCAGGACCTCTGAGTCGGACGCGCTCCCGCGCATCATCGTGGAGAACGTGCGGAAGTCGTTCCTGCTGCGCCACACGCACTCCATCAAGGAGACGGTGATCGCCGCCGTCCGCCGCAAGCCGCTCGCCAGCACCTTCGACGCGCTGGAGGACGTCAGCTTCTCCGTGCGTCCCGGCGAGTCCGTGGCGCTGCTCGGGTTCAACGGCTCCGGCAAGTCCACGCTCCTGAAGCTCATCTCGGGCGTCTACCAGCCGGACAGCGGCGAGGTGCTCGCCCGCGGACGCATCGCGGGCCTCATCGAGGTGGGCGCGGGCTTCCACCCCGACCTGTCCGGGCGCGAGAACATCTACCTGAACGCGGCGATCCTCGGCATGGAGCAGCACGAGATCGATGCGCGCTTCGACCAGATCGTCGCCTTCAGCGAGATCGAGAAGTTCATCGACACCGAGGTCAAGCACTACTCCTCGGGGATGTTCCTCCGGCTCGCGTTCTCGGTCGCCATCCACACCGAGGTCGACATCCTGCTGGTGGACGAGATCCTGTCGGTCGGCGACGAGCCGTTCCAGCGCAAGTGCCTCGCGAAGATCCGCGAGCTGCACGACCAGGGCAAGACCCTCGTGGTCGTGAGCCACGACCTCGACATGGTCTCGGACCTGTGCGAGCGCGGCATCCTCATCCAGTCGGGCAGGGTCGCCTTCGACGGCCCCTCCAAGGAGGCCGTGGAGCGGATGCGCCAGGGCTGACGCCCCGGCGCTCCTCCCGGGCGCCCGCGCCGGCCGTCGGTACGATGGTCCTCCCGCGGGCCGACCCGACACCCGCGCGATGGAGGACCGTGACCACCACGCTGCGCGTGATCATCGACCAGCTGACCGGACCCACGCCCGGCGGCATCGGCCGCTACGCCGAGGACCTGACGAGCGCCGTGGTCGCCGCCACGCCGAGCGGCTGCGAGGTCGAGGGCGTCGTCTCCGCGATCACGCCGGAGCAGACGGCCGACCTCGAGGCGCGGCTGCCGGGGCTCGCCCGCATCACGCGCGTGCCGCTCCCCCGCCGTGAGCTCTCCCGCGCGTGGCAGCTCGGCCTGCCCACGCCCGGGACGACCGGCATGGTGCACGCTCCGAGCCTCCTGGCGCCGCTCCGACGCCACGACCGGGTCAACACGCACGACCAGATCGTCGCCACCATCCACGACGTCAACGCGTGGACGCACCCCGAGAGCATGACGAGCGCCTCCGTCTCCTGGACGAAGGCCATGGCCAAGCGGGCGCGCAAGCACGCCGACGCCGTGGTCGTGCCGTCGCACGCGCTGGCCGAGGAGCTCGCGCGGTACGTCGACCTCGGCGACCGCGTGCGGGTGATCGGCGGCGCCGTCAGCCCGCGCATCGCGCTGCCCGAGGACCCGGGGGCCCGCGCCGCCGAGCTCGACCTCCCCGCCGACTACCTGCTCACGGTCGGCAGCCTCGAGCCGCGGAAGGGCGTGCAGGCGCTCGTGCAGGCGCTGGCGCGACCCGAGACGGGCGACCTCCCCCTCCTCATCGTCGGGCCCGCCGCGTGGGGCGACGTCGAGCTCGCCCAGGTGGCGGACGAGGCGGGCGTCGACCCGTCGCGCGTCCGCAGCCTCGGATCCCTCTCGGACGCCGACCTCGCCGTCGCCCTCGACCGCGCCACGGTATTCGTGCACCCCAGCCTCTCGGAGGGCTTCGGCCTGCCCGTGGTCGAGGCGCTGTCGTTCGGCACGCCCGTCGTGCACTCGGACGCGCCCGCGCTGCTCGAGGTCGCGGCCGACGCGGGCGTCGTGGTGCCGCGGGACGACGCCGACGGGTACCCCGAGCGCCTGGCCCACGCCATCGGCGGCCTGCTCTCCGACGCCGCCGCGCGCGAGCGCCTCGCCGTCGTCGGCCAGGACCGGGCCCGCGCCTTCAGCTGGCGCGATGCCGCCGAGAAGGTCTGGCAGCTGCACGCCGACCTGTAGGCGCGGCGCGGGTCAGCCCGCGGAGCCCTCCGCGAACCGGTCCTGGATCGCCTGCCGGATGGCCGGGAAGTCCGGGTCCTGCGAGTCGAACCGCGGCGGCACGATCTCGAGGTCGTCGATGGGCTGCCCCTTCGTCTTCAGCGCCAGCCGGGTGAAGTAGCCCAGCATCCCGCGCGGGATGTCGGTCTTGACCACCTGCTGGCCGGCGTCCGCGATGGCGTCGAACTTGGTGAGCACGTTGGCGGGGTCGAACTGCTGGACGACCGCCTGCTGGACCTCGCGCTGGCGCGCCATGCGGTCGTAGTCCGTGGTCTGGTAGCGGGAGCGCGCGTACCAGAGGGCGTGGTAGCCGTCGAGCCGCTGCCTCCCCGGCTCGATCCACTCGGGGATCGGGACCGGGTTGAACTGCTCGTCGTGCCCGGAGCCCATGCCGATGCGCCGCTGCACGTCGATCTCGATGCCGCCGAGCGCGTCGACCATCTCGGAGAAGCCCTCCATGTCGATGAGCGCGTAGTACTGGATCGTCAGCCCGGTGACGCCCTGCACGGCCTCGCGCATCGCCTCGATCCCGGGGAGGCTGCCGCGCTCCACCGCGTCGGGGTAGAGGTCCTGCTTGTAGACCTCGACCTCCGTGTAGATGGAGTTGAGCATGCAGGCGTCCACGTCGCAGCGCCGGTACCCGTCCGGGTACCGCGCCGCGAGCGGCGAGCCGTCGGAGAACGGCACGTCCTCCATGTCGCGCGGGAGGCCGACCATGGTGGCCTGCCCGGTGTCGGCGTCGATGCTGACCACCGTGATGCTGTCGGGGCGGAGGCCCGCGCGGTCGCTCCCCGCGTCGCCGCCGAGCAGCATGATGTTGTACCGCCCGTCGACGGGCGCCTCGCTGGCGTAGTCCCCGAAGATCCCGCCGAGTGCGCCGCGGCCGACGCCGACGACGTAGGCCGCGTAGGCGGCGGAACCCGCGGTGCCCACCATGAGGAGCACGGAGAGCGCCGCGATGACCGGCCGGGCCCGGGGCGCCACCCGGATGATGCGGGCGAGCCGCAGGGTGTCGAGGGCCAGCACGACCCAGAGCACCGCGTAGGCCGCGAGCACGACCTGCAGGACGACGAGCAGCCACTCCTCGGACACGAGCTGGATGAGCGCGCCGCGCGCGAAGAGCGCGAGCCCGCCGACGACGACGGCGATGCCCCAGACGACGAGCGTGGAGGCGAGGCCGATGCGGCCGAGGCGGCGGTTCCCCGCGAGGACCTGGGCGGATCCGGGGATGAGCACGTTCAGCACGACGAGCCACCAGGCCCGGGTGGTCATGATCCGCGGCGACCGGCTGTCCGGGTGACGGATGGGCTGGGTCAGGCTCACGCGCGCGACGAGAACTTCTGCCGCAGCGCGGCGTCCTTGCGCTCGACGAGCTCGGCGAGCTCCGTGCGGTGGCGCGCGAGGGCGTCGGCGATGCGCGCGTCGGAGGTCGAGAGGATCCGCGCGGCGAGGAGCCCCGCGTTCTCCGCGCCGCCGATGGACACGGTGGCGACCGGGACGCCCGCGGGCATCTGGACGATCGACAGCAGCGAGTCCATGCCGTCGAGGGTCGCGAGCGGCACGGGGACGCCGATGACGGGCAGGGTCGTGACCGAGGCGAGCATGCCGGGCAGGTGGGCGGCGCCGCCGGCGCCGGCGATGATGACGCGGATCCCCCGCTCGCGCGCGGCCTGCCCGTAGGCGATCATGCGCTCGGGCGTGCGGTGCGCGGACAGGACCTCGACCTCGTGGGCGATGCCGAGGGAGTCGAGCGCGACGGACGCCTTCTCCATCACGTTCCAGTCGGAGTCGGAGCCCATGACGAGGCCGACGAGTGCAGGGGTGTCGGGATTCACGGGCTCCATGCTAGGTGCCGGATCCCGAGTGCCCGGCCTCGCCACGCAGCCGCCGCCGGAGCGCGCCGGGGAGGCCGGGCGCGGCCGCGCGTCAGCCCCGGAAGAACGCGGCGGCCGCGCGGGCGCGGTACGCGGTCTCGTCGAGGTCGTCGCCGACCACGGTCACGTGGCCGACCTTGCGGCCGGGCCGGGGCTCCTTGCCGTAGAAGTGGAAGCGCGCCTCGGGCTGGTCCGCGAACGCGCGCGGATAGCGGTCCGCGACGGTGCCCTCCTCGGGGCCGCCCAGGACGTTGATCATGACCGACCAGGGCGCGAGCGGGCGCGGGGAGCCGAGCGGCAGGTCCAGCACGGCGCGCAGGTGCTGCTCGAACTGGCCGGTCACCGCCCCGTCCATCGACCAGTGCCCGGTGTTGTGCGGGCGCATGGCCAGCTCGTTCACGAGCAGGCGGCCGTCGACGGTCTCGAACAGCTCGACCGCGAGGACGCCGGTGACGACGAGGCCCTCCGCGATCCCGCGGGCCATCTCCTCGGCCGCCTCGCGAAGGCGCGGGCTCGCACCGTGCGCCGGCGCGATGACCTCGGCGCAGACGCCGTCCCGCTGGATGGACTCGACGACCGGCCACGCGGCGATGTCCCCGGAGGGCCGGCGGGCGACGGACTGGGCGAGCTCGCGGGCGTAGTCGACGAGCTCCTCGGCGAGGAGGGCGTCACCGGCGCCGAGCGCGGCGAACCAGTCCTCGGCCTCGTCCGCCGATCGCACGACCCGCACGCCCTTCCCGTCGTATCCGCCGCGCGGCGTCTTCACGACGGCGACCCCGCCGTTGTCGGCGAGGAAGGCGGCGAGCGCGGCGCGGTCGGCGACGCGCGCCCAGACCGGCACCGGGACGCCCAGCTGCTCCAGGCGCTCGCGCATGAGGAGCTTGTCCTGGGCGACCATCAGGGCGTCCGGCCCGGGGTGCACCGCGACGCCCTCGGCGACGAGCGCGCGCAGCACGTGCTGCGGCACGTGCTCGTGGTCGAAGGTGATCACGTCGACCCCGCGCGCGAACTCGCGGACCGCGTCGAGGTCGCGGTAGTCGCCGACGGCGGTCGCGGCGAGGGCCGCGGACATGCCGTCGGCCTCGGCGAGCACGCGGATCCCGATGCCGAGCTCCACGGCGGGGGCGATCATCATCCGGGCGAGCTGGCCGCCGCCGACGACTCCGACGATGGGCGTCATGGTGTGCTCCTCTGCGAAGGTGGGGGGCCCGAGGGCGCCTACGGGCGTCGGCGCGACAGCCGTCGCGCCACCAGCCGGTAGCATCGTCCGTCACGCCACCCGCCATCCTCCCCCATCCAGGACGGACCCCGCCCATGTCCCCCCGCCGCTCCCTCGCGTCGCTCGGCGTCCAGATCGCCCGCTTCGGCCTCGTCGGCGGCCTGGGCTTCCTGGTGGACCTCGGGGTCTTCAACCTGCTGCGCGCGACCGTCTTCCACCCGGACGCCGTCGAGGCCGGACCGATCCTCGCGAAGGCCGCCTCCACCGTCGTCGCGATCGCCGTGAACTGGGTCGGCAACCGGTACTGGACCTTCGGGGCCGACCGCACCGCACGGCGCGGCCGGGAGGCGCTCGAGTTCCTCGCCGTGAGCCTCGTCGGCATGGCCATCGGCCTCGGCTGCCTCTACGTCTCGCACTACGTGCTGGGGCTCACGTCCCCGCTCGCGGACAACGTCTCCGCGAACGTCATCGGCCTGGGGCTCGGATCCGCGGTGCGCTTCGTGCTGTACCGGCAGTGGGTGTACTCCCCGGCGCGACGCCACGCGGCCGCGACGCGGGACTCCGAAGCACGGTCCTCCGACGCGTCCCGCACGGCGGCGCCTCTCGCGCAGGACGCCGCGGAGCCGGAGCGGATCGCGGTCCCCTAGCCGCGGCAGCCGCGGGAGCCGCGGGCATCGCCACCCCGGCGCCGAGCCGGTGGCCGCGTGGGTGCTATCCGGCGGGCGGTCAGGACCGCTGCCAGGGCTGGGTGTCGTCCGGCCACGCGGACCGGGCATCGTCCTGCTGCCGCCATGCGGCGTCCCCCGGGCGCCCGCGACGCGACTCCTCCTGGCGGCGCCGTTCCGCGACCATGTTGGCGTTCTCCTCCATGAGGTCCTGCAGGGCCTGCACGACGAGCCCGGCCGACGGGACGTCGCGGAGGACCACGGGGGCCTCGAGCCCGGCGTTGATCGTCACGTTGCCGCTGCGGTGCAGGTGCTGCAGCGGTCCGCGCCGGAGCGTCACGTCGTAGCCGCGCGAGTGCAGGAGCTCCTGGCGCGTGCGCACGAAGAAGCCGTGCGAGACGACGAGCCGGCGGGTCGTGACGATGTAGCGGCGGTTGAGCCAGACGAGCACCGGCAGGACCGTGACGAACACGCCCACGCCGGCGAGGGACACGAGCAGCAGCATGTTCTCCCACGGCTCCGGGAACCACGCGCCGAAGTAGCCGGCGGCGAGGCAGATCGCGAAGAGCAGGAGCACTGGGAGGGTGAGGGCGCGCCCGTGCGGCCGGAGCCGGACGAGGACGCGCTCCGGGTCGGCGGCGACCACCTGCTGGGGCGGCGCGGCGGGCGGGGCGACGGGCCGGCCGAGGCGCGGATCGACGTCGTGCGACGACGTCAGGCGGGCCGCCTCGTCGTCGGCGATGCGCCGGCGCTCCTCCTTCTCGGCCTTGCGACGAGCCCGGCGTCCGCCGCGGACGGGCAGCGCCCGACCGCCCTCCCCGGGTGCGTACCGCTGCGTGTCACCCGTGTGCGCCATGCCTCATTGATACCGCAGATGCGTCACGTCCCCGGCGGCGACAGACGTGACCGCCGGATCCCCGGCGGACTCCACGGTGAGGCGCCCGTCGTCGTCCACCCCGGTCGCGCGCCCGAGCAGCTCCCCGCCGCCCGGCAGCTCGACGCGGACGTCCCGCCCGATCGTCGCGCACGTGCGCCCCAGCTCGTCGACGAGGCCGGCGGTCCTTGCGTCGCCGTCGGCGGCGGCGTACGCCCGGTACCGCGTGCGGAACGCCGCGAGGTACGCGGCGAGGATCCCGTCGATGTCGGGCCGCCGCACGCCCGCCAGCAGGAGGGACGTGGAGGTGGCGGTCGGCAGGTCCCGCTCCTCGAGCGTGAGGTTGAGCCCCGTCCCGAGGACGACCCGGCCCGGGGCGACGAGCTCGCCGAGGATCCCGGAGACCTTCCGCCCGTCCACGTGCACGTCGTTCGGCCACTTCAGCGTCACCTCGGCGGGCGCCGGGACGACCTCGCGCAGCGTCGCCACCAGGGCGAGGCCCGCGACGAGGGGCAGCCAGCCCGGGTCGAGGTCCGTGCGTCCCGGCGCGCAGAGCACGCTCACCGCGAGCGTCCGACCGGGCGGCGCCACCCACGTCCGTCCCCGCCGCCCGCGCCCGGCGGTCTGGTCGAGCGTCAGCAGGACGGAGCCGTCGGGCCAGGCGGAGGGATCCGCCGTCGCCCGCCGCGACAGCTCGTCGTTGGTCGAGCCGACCGTGTCGAGGGCGACGAGGCGCGGGGCGGCGAGGCGGCTGAGCGGGAGGTCCATGCCGTCACCGTAGCGACCGGATCAGGAGGAGACCGCACCCGGGACGCGCCGCCTTCTGTGCGGTCCCTACAACGGCGGGGCCCATGGCCGCCGGTACAGTGAGGCGGGTGACTGCACACGAGCCAGACGAGGACGCCGGCGCCCCGGACATGTACACGACCGCCGGGAAGCTCGCCGACCTGAAGAGGCGCTACCACGAGGCCGTCACCGCGAGCGGCGAGGCCGCCATCGAGAAGCAGCACGCGCGCGGCAAGATGACCGCCCGGGAGCGCATCGACCAGCTCCTCGACCACGGCTCCTTCGTCGAGCTGGACGAGTTCGTCCGCCACCGCACGCACGCCTTCGGCATGGACGCGAAGCGCCCCTACGGCGACTCGGTCGTGACCGGCACCGGCACCGTCAACGGCCGCCAGGTGGCCGTCTACTCGCAGGACTTCACGATCTTCGGCGGCTCCCTCGGCGAGGTCGCGGGCGAGAAGATCATCAAGGTCATGGAGCTCGCCATCAAGACGGGCGTGCCCATCATCGGCATCCTCGACTCGGGTGGCGCGCGCATCCAGGAGGGCGTCGTCGCCCTCGGCAAGTACGGCGAGATCTTCCGGCTCAACACGCGGGCCTCGGGCGTCATCCCGCAGATCTCGCTCATCATGGGCCCGGCCGCGGGCGGCGCCGTCTACTCCCCCGCGCTCACCGACTTCGTGATCATGGTCGACAAGACCAGCCACATGTTCGTCACGGGTCCCGACGTCATCAAGACCGTCACGGGCGAGGAGGTCGGCTTCGAGGAGCTGGGCGGCGCCCTCACGCACAACCGCGTCTCGGGCGTCTCGCACTACCTCGCGAGCGACGAGGACGACGCGCTCGACTACGCGCGCACCCTCCTCGGCTTCCTGCCGGACAACAACCTGGCCGAGCTGCCGGAGTTCCCCCGCACGGCCGACCTCGAGATCACCGCGCAGGACCTGCGGCTCGACACGATCATCCCGGACAGCCCGAACCAGCCGTACGACATGAAGGCCATCATCGAGCTGGTCGTCGACGACGGCGAGTTCCTCGAGACCCAGCCGCTGTTCGCGCCGAACATCATCGTCGGCTTCGCGCGCGTCGAGGGCCGCTCGGTCGGCATCGTCGCGAACCAGCCGAACGCGATGGCGGGCACCCTCAACATCGAGGCGGGCGAGAAGGCCAGCCGCTTCGTGCGGTTCTGCGACGCCTTCTCCATCCCGATCCTCACCCTGGTCGACGTGCCCGGCTACCTGCCCGGCACCGACCAGGAGTGGACGGGCGTCATCCGCCGCGGCGCCAAGCTCCTGTACGCCTACGCGGAGGCCACCGTGCCGCTCGTCACCGTCATCACGCGGAAGGCGTACGGCGGCGCGTACATCGTCATGGGCTCCAAGCAGCTCGGCGCCGACATCAACCTCGCATGGCCGACGGCCGAGATCGCGGTGATGGGCGGCCAGGGCGCGGTCAACATCCTGTACCGGGGCGAGATCAAGCGCGCGGAGGCCGCCGGCGAGGACGTCGCCGCCGTCCGCACGCGACTCGCCAACGAGTACACGTACAACGTGGCGAGCCCCTTCCTCGCCGCGGAGCGCGGGGAGCTCGACAACGTGATCCAGCCCGCCGCCACGCGCGCCTCGGTCATCAAGGCGCTGCGGGCGCTGCGCACCAAGCGGGCCAGCCTGCCGCCGAAGAAGCACGGGAACATCCCGCTGTGAGCGACGTGCCCTCCGCCCCCGGCCCCGACCACGCGGACGCCGCGATCGGCGGCGTCCGCGTGGTCGGCGGCTCCCCCACCGAGGAGGAGCTCGCCGCGGCGACCGCCGTCCTCGTGGCGCTGGCCGCGCAGCCGGCGGCCGAGCAGCCCGTGCGACGCGC
>NZ_JAVCVL010000170.1:0-5955 GCF_032917815.1 Clavibacter sp. MX14-G9D
CGGCGGCGCCCCGCCTCGGACTCGGCCGCGGCGGCCGCGGCGGTCGCGGCGGGGGGCGCCGCGCCCACGCGAGCACCCCCGCTCCCGGCGCGGGCACGTCGTCCGGCAGCCCGAACTCCTGGAACGCGATCCTCTCCTCCACCGGGTAGGGCTCGCTCCCGGTGATGGCGCGGAGGATCCGCGAGTTGCGGTGCGCCGTCATCCCGAGGTCGGGCGCGACGAACCCGTGCGTGTGCACCTCCGCGTTCTGGACGAAGAGCGTGCCGGCGTCGTCGACCGTGTGCTCGCGCGCCACGTCGAGGCGCCCCCGGGCGTCGCGGCGCACGCGGTCGCCGAGCCCGGCGAGGATCGCCGGCGGGCCGGCGTCGTACCCGCTCGCGACGACGACCCCGCTCGTCGGCCACTCCCGCTCGGCACCCGTCTCGGCGTGCCGCAGCCCGAGGACCGTGCCGCCGTCCGCGGTCGCACGGGCCGACACCACCTCCGCGTTGGTGAGCAGGCGCGTGGGCACCCCGGATCCCGCGTCGCCGCCCGGGGCGAGCCGCCCCTGGGCCCGCAGCGCGTCGAACGCCAGCCGCTTGCGGTAGAGCGCCTGGAACACGTCGTCGATGAGCGCGGAGTCGATGCCCTTGTAGAGCCCCCGCTGCGCGCGCAGCAGCGACTCGCGGGCGTCGGCGGGCAGGCCGAAGAAGTGGTCGCTGTACTCGGGGCTCGTCATCTCGAGGGTGAGGCGCGTGTACTCGAGCGGGAAGAACCGCGGCGAGCGCGTGATCCAGTCGAGCCGGTACCCCCGCGCGTCGACGTCCTCGAGGAGGTCGCGGTAGACCTCGGCCGCGCTCTGCCCGCTGCCGACGACCGTGATCGCGTCCCGCTCCTGCAGCGCGGCCTTGGCGCCGAGGTAGCCGGAGCTGTGCACCGCCCCCGGCAGGTCGCGCAGCGCCTCGGGCAGCCACGGCGGCGTGCCCACGCCGACCACGAGGGCGCGCCCGCGGTGCACGTGCGCGCCGCCCGCGGAGTCGACCGACTCGACGACGTACGCGTCGTCGGCCTCGTCGTAGCGGATCGCGCGCACGTCGCGGTCGAGCTCGACGCCCCGCGCCCGCTCCGCCGCCCAGCGGCAGTAGGCGACGTACTCGCTGCGCAGCACGAAGGGGTCCTCGCGGATGTAGAAGGAGTACAGCCGTCCGGTCTCCTTGAGGTAGGCGAGGAACGAGAAGCGCGAGGTCGGGTCGGCGAGCGTCACGAGGTCCGCGAGGAACGGCGTCTGCAGGTGCGCGGTCGGCAGCATCATGCCGGGGTGCCAGTCGAAGCGCGGCTTCCGCTCGAGCACGACGAGGTCGACGTCGAGCGGGTCCGCGAGGCAGGCGAGCCCGAGGTTCGCCGGGCCGAGGCCGACGGCGACGACGTCGCGGACGCGGTCGGGTGCGGCCCCGCTCATCGTCCGTCCTCCGCACCGCGGAGCCCGGCGTCGAGCGCGTCGCCCGCCGCGACGACGAGCGCCAGGATCTCCCGGATGTGCGCGTCCGTCGTGGCGGGGTTCAGCAGGGTGAGCTTCAGGTGGGCCCGGCCGTCCACCCGCGTCGCCGCGACCATCGCGCGCCCGGAGTCGTGGATCGCCTGCCGGATGCCGCGGTTCACGGCGTCGGATCGCGCCCCCGCGTCCGCTGCCGCGGATCCGCCACGCTCCCCCGCCGGCACGTACCGGAACACGAGCGCGCTCAGCTCGGGCCGCACCACCACGTCGAGGGCCGGATCCCGGCGCATCGCGAGCCAGGTGCGGTCGGCGAGCGCGATGACGTCGTCGAGCATCCGCCCCACGCCGTCGGCGCCCACCGTGCGGAGGGTCAGCCACAGCTTGAGCGCGTCGAAGCGCCGCGTGGTCTGCAGCGACTTGTCGACCTGGTTGGGCGTCCCCTCGTGCGCCCGGTCGGCGGGGTTCAGGTAGTCGGCGTGGAGCGTCGCGTGCCGGAGCGTGCGGCGGTCGCGCACGAGCAGCGCGCTGGAGCTCACCGGCTGGAAGAACGTCTTGTGGTAGTCGACGGTGACGGAGTCGGCCCGCTCGATGCCGTCGAGGAGGCCGCGATGGGTGCGGGAGGCGAGGAGGCCGCCGCCGTAGGCCGCGTCCACGTGCAGCCGGATCCCCGCGCGGCGGCACGCGTCCGCGATCGCGGGCAGCGGGTCGATGCTCCCGAAGTCGGTGGTGCCGGCGGTCGCGACCACGGCGACCGGCAGGAGCCCGGCCGACGCGCAGCGGGCGAGCTCGCGCTCGAGGGCGTCGACGCGCATGCGCCGCGCGTCGTCGCTCGGGACGCGGATGACGGCGTCGGGGGCGAGGCCCAGGATCCGTGCGCTCTTCTCCACGCTGAAGTGCCCGACGTCGCTGACGAGGATCCGCATCCGGTGCCGGTCGTCGGCCGCGAGCGCGTGCACGGCGGCGGCCTCGTCGCGCGCGAGCATCAGCGCCTGCAGGTTGGACTGGCTGCCGCCGCTCGTGAAGACGCCGTCGGCGTCGTCGCCGAGGCCGATGCGCCCCGCGGTCCAGTCGATGAGCGCCCGCTCGATGAGGGTCGCGCCCGCGCTCTGGTCCCAGGTGTCCATCGAGGTGTTGACGCTGGAGAGGATGAGCTCCCCCGCGAGCGCCGGGATGAGGACCGGGCAGTTGAGGTGCGCGACGTAGGAGGGGTCGTGGAACCAGATCGCGTCGCGGAGGTACAGGCCGTCGAGCTCGTCGAGGGCCTCGTCCAGGCCGCCGAGCGGCTGGTCGAGGTCGAGGCCCGCGAACGCGCCGCGGAGCCGGGAGGGCGCGATGCCCGTGGAGGGGCCGTCGGCGCGCTGCGCCGCCTGGCGCACACGGTCGGCGGCCGCGCGGAGGGCCGTGTCCCAGCCGGGCAGCGTCCGGTCGGAGAACAGCTCCGCGGCGGGGTCGACGCGGGGCGGATCCGCGGCGGGACGGGGATCGGCGAGGGTCGGGGCGGTCGGTCGGGAGGCGTGCGGGGAGAGGGTCATGGGTCCTTCGTCGATTCGGTGGGGGAGCCGTGTCTGGGTCACGGGCACCGTCGGAAGTTAGGTAAGGCTCACCTACTATCGGGGGTGCGTCCGGGAAAGGCAACCGGCTGTGGCGAACTCGCGGGGACCCCCCGCGGGGCGCTTCGACGCGCCCGCGCGGCCCGCCTCCGCACCCGCCGTCCGCACCCGGACGCTCGTAGGGTGGGCACCATGAGCGATCGCGACGAGCACGCAGACGGCATCCGCACCGGGCGCGGCCCCGGCGACCCCGACGGGCTGGTGACCGTGGACGACGTGGTCTCCGCCGACGGCCACCGGACCCCGACCGGTGACGCGGTCCGTGCGCCCGACGGCACGGACTACGGCCACGCGGAGGAGGACACCCTCGAGGTGGAGGACGCGGAGCCCGCGAGCCCCGACCACCCCGCCATCCCCGACAACCGCGCCGTCACCGCCGCCGACTCGCACATGAGCGCGCCCGCCGACGACGCCGACGGCCACGTGGATCCCGAGGGGCGCTGACGTGACGGACGCCGTGCCCGACGCTCCCCGCCACCCGCTGCCCGACGCCGCGCCCCGCGACGCCGACTCGGTCGCCTCCCGCGACGAGGCTGCCGAGGAGGACGCCCGCGAGGACGCGCCCGACCCGTTCGGCGAGGGCCCGGACGACATGTGACGCCCCGCGCGCACCGCCGGCCGGCCGCCGGGAGACGCGTTGCATGGGGGTTCCCTGAACGCCGACCACACGGGCGGAGGCCGAGCGTAGCGTCGGCCTCATGGACACCGACGACCCGCGCCTCCAGCCCGCGGACACCTCAGACACACGCCAGGACAAGGACTTCACCTCCCCCAGCGAGGACGACACGCAGGTGAAGCAGAGCGAGCAGATCGTCGAGAGCGAGGGCGTCTCCGACGACGTCCCCGCCGCCGAGGACGACGTGCAGGTCCTCCCCGGCTCGGGCGGACCCGACGACGTCGGCGAGATCGACGTCGACCCCGACGAGCTCAACCTCAGCGGCGACTCGATCCCCGGCCACCCCAAGCCCGAAGCGGGTGAGTGACCGTGACGGACGCCACCTCCACCACGCCAGGTGACGACTCCACCGGCGACGACACGGCGCTCGACGCGGTGGGCATGGACACGGCGACGGTCGTGAACGACGCCGTCGCCGGCGAGACCGTCTTCCCCGACACCGACGAGCCGGTCGAGCAGGTCGACGACGACGACGCCGTCACCGCCGAGGACGCCGAGCCCGAGGCCGACGCCCTGGGCGTCGACGGCGAGGCCGAGCCCGCCCTCGCCCCGAACGACCTCGCTGGCCGGGACATCGACCTGGACGACACCCCGCCGAGCTGATCCGCCCGGCACCCCCTTCCCGAACTCATCACGCAGCCATCAGGAGACCCATGAGCACCGACCAGTACACGTTCCAGGACCCGACGAAGATGTACGCCGACATCGATCCGACCGCGCAGCAGCAGGACGGCCCCGGCCTCGACGCCGACCTCGACGAGACCGCGGACCGCGGCGAGCGCACGTACCGCGGATCCGGCCGCCTCGAGGGGCGCAAGGCCCTCATCACGGGCGCCGACTCCGGCATCGGCGCGGCCGTGGCCATCGCCTACGCCCGCGAGGGCGCGGACGTCGCCCTGTCCTACCTGCCCGAGGAGGAGGAGGACGCGCGGAAGGTCGTCGCCCTCATCGAGGAGGCCGGACGCACGGCCGTCGCGATCCCCGGCGACATCTCCACCGCGGAGTTCAGCCGCGAGCTCGTCGCGAAGGCCGTCGAGGGCCTCGGCGGCCTCGACATCCTCGTGAACAACGCCGGCAAGCAGCAGAACGTCGACGCGCTCGAGGACATCTCCGACGAGGAGTTCGACCTCACCTTCAAGACCAACGTCTACGCGATGTTCTGGATCACGAAGGCGGCGCTGCCGCACCTGGCGCCCGGCTCGTCGATCATCAACACGTCCTCGATCCAGGCCTACCAGCCCTCGCCGAACCTGATCCACTACGCCACCACGAAGGCGTCGATCAACACGTTCTCCAAGGGCCTCGCGCAGCAGCTCGCGCCGAAGGGCATCCGCGTGAACGTGGTCGCGCCCGGCCCGATCTGGACCCCGCTGCAGACCGCCGGCGGCCAACCCGCCGACGCGCTGCCCGAGTTCGGCGAGCAGACCCCGCTCGGCCGCGCCGGACAGCCTGCGGAGCTCGCGCCCGCCTACGTGTTCCTCGCCTCCAACGAGTCGAGCTACGTCGTCGGCGAGACGCTGCACGTCAACGGCGGCATGCCGACGCCGTAGCGCGCCGCGCGACCGCGCACCCGTACCGCCCGACGCCCGGGCCGGTTCCCTGCCGGCCCGGGCGTCGTCGCACCCGGACCCGCGCCGCGCACCGGAATAGGGTCGAGCGATGACCGACATCCCGGCCCGCGTCGGCGGGAACCTCCTCGCGGGGCTCGTCGCCGCGCTCCGCGTCGTCCGGAGCCCGCGGCCGCTGCACCCGCACGGCGTCGCCCTCGCGGGGTCGCTCGCGCCCGTCCCGGGCCGCGCCGCCTCCGGCCTCGCCTGGCTCGACGGGCTCGACGAGCCGCTCGCGATCGACGCCCGGTTCTCGCGGGGCGGCGGCACGCCGCCCGCCCTCCCCGACGTCCTCGGCCTCGCGCTCCGGATACCCGACGGCGGCGGCACCACGGTCGACGTCCTGCTCTCGACGACGGGGCTCGGCTTCCCCGGGCGGTTCCTGCTGCAGCCGCGTCGCGCGCTCTCGGGCGCGCGCATGACCACGCTCATGCCCTACCGCGGATCGGCGGGGCCGGTCCTGCTCGGCGTCGTGGTGGACCGGGAGCCGCACCTGCCCGCGGGCGCCGCCGACCTCGGACGCGCCCTCGCCTCGCAGCCGCTCCGCATGCGGCTCGTGCACGCGACGCCGCGCGGCCGGTGGCACGT
>NZ_JAVCVL010000171.1:0-5937 GCF_032917815.1 Clavibacter sp. MX14-G9D
CGCCACGGCCTTGGTCGGGACGCTGTCCCGCATGCGGGTCTGCACGCCCGGCCGCGAGGCCGTCACCGAGGCGACGATCCGCGCGCCCGCGTCCGCCGCGGTCAGCCGGTAGGTGGCGGCCTGCGCGCCGGCGATGGCGACGCCGTCGCGGGTCCACCCGTAGGACAGCGTCGGCGCCGGGCTCCAGCCGCCGGGTCGGGCCGTGAGGACGGATCCGACGACGGCCGACCCGGCGATCGTCGGCACCGGGGAGGTGGTGAACGCCGGGAGCGTGACGGGAGCGGTGGAGGCGCTGCGGCGCTCGGCGGCGATGCTGCCCGTCCGGGTGGCGACCACGCGGACGCTGAGCGCACGGCCCGCGTCCTTCGCGGCGACCGTGTACGTCTTGCGGGTGGCGGCGGGGATCGCGACGTCGTCAGCGGACCACTGGTACGAGAAGACCGCCCCGACGGGCTTCCAGGCCCCGGGCACCGCGGTGAGCACCCGGCCGACCACGGGCGTGCCGGTGATGGTGGGTGTCGGGGCGGCGGTGAAGGGCACCGCGGGCTTCGCCGCGGACGGCCGGAGGACGGGGGCGACGGATGCGGCCGACGCGGCACCGGCTGCGGCACCGGCCGCGTCGGCGGGCAGCGCGACGGCGGACAGGACGAGGGCCGCGGCGAGCGCGCGGCCGGCGCGCAGCAGCCGTGAGCGGTGCCGGGTCGCGGCGGGGCGGGGGGCGTGTTCGTGCACGAGCGACTCCTGGGGACGGCCGCGTCGGGTACGCCGGCGATCCCCTTTTTACCCCACTGAGGAATTAAGTGCCGCCCCCCGAACGGCCGGTCGGAGGCGCATTGCCGGGGTCGGGCCCGAACCGGGCATGCGACATCACCTGCGAGAAGGCGATGATGGCGGCGTCGAGGCCGAGGAGTCCGAGCCCATCGTGTGCGCCGGAGGCCCGGCCTCCGTCACCGCGACCATGGTCGCCCCTTGACGCCGATTCCCCAGCCGCTGGAACATGGCGCATGGCTGCCGTGGAGCACTTCGAGATCCCCGCCGACGACATGGCGCGCGCGAGCGCGTTCTACACCGCCGTCTTCGGCTTCCGCTACGAGGCGTGGGGGGAGGACGCGGGCATGATCATCACCGGATCCGACGACGGGATCGACGGGGACCTGCATCAGCGCGCCGACGTGCCGCACCCCACCATCGTGATCACGGTCGACTCCATCGAGGAGACGGTGGCGCAGGTGGAGGCGCACGGCGGATCCGCGATGGGCGGCATCCAGATGCTCAACGAGACCGACCGCTGGGCGTACGTGCGCGACAGCGAGGGCAACGCGATCGGGCTGTTCGACCACGGGCCCGCGGGTGCGGCCGACTCCCCCGCCGAGACGACGACCGGCTAGTCGCGCCCGGCCGCGCGCCTCCGAGCCGCGCGCCTCCGGGCGGCGCACCCGCTACGCGTTGTCGTCCCCCGTGTCGATCGCGGTCTGCCGCGAGGGATCCGCGAACGGCAGCCCCTCGGCGCCGGAGACGTCGGGCATGTCGTCGCCGTGCTGGCGCGTGTAGACGCGGTGGGCGATGCGCTCGTCGTCCATGCGCTGCGACAGCGCGGCGTAGGTGGTCTCGAGGTGCGGGACGCGGCGGATCACGTCCATCACGAGCCGGAACCGGTCGAGGTCGTTGAGCATCAGCATGTCGAACGGGGTGGTGGTGCCGCCCTGCTCCACGAATCCGCGCACGTGCATGTTCTCGTGGTTGTGGCGCTTGTACGTGAGGCGGTGGATGAGCGACGGGTAGCCGTGGAACGCGAACACCACCGGCTTGTCGCGCGTGAAGAGCGCGTCGAAGGAGCCGTCGTCGAGGCCGTGCGGGTGCTGCGTCGTGTCCTGCAGCCGCATCAGGTCGACGACGTTGATGAAGCGCACGCGCAGCTGCGGGATCTCCCGCTTGAGGATCTGCACCGCAGCCATCGCCTCCACGGTCGGGATGTCGCCCGCACACGCGACGACCACGTCGGGCTCGAGCCCCGGCACCTCGGTGCCCGCCCACTCCCAGACGCCCACGCCGCGCGCCCCGTGCGCCCGCGCCTCCTCGAGCCCGAGCAGGCTCGCGGTCGGCTGCTTGCCGGCGACGACCACGTTGATGAGGTCGGTGCCGCGCAGGCAGTGGTCCATGGTGACGAGCAGCGAGTTCGCGTCGAACGGCAGGTACACCCGCACGATCTCGGCCCGCTTGTTGACGACGTGGTCGAGGAACCCGGGGTCCTGGTGCGAGAAGCCGTTGTGGTCCTGCCGCCACACGTGCGACGACAGGAGGTACGTGAACGACGCGACCGGGCGCCGCCACTCCACCCGCGAGCTCGACTCGAGCCACTTCGCGTACTGGTTGAACATGGAGTCGACCACGTGGATGAACGCCTCGTACGAGGTGAAGAGCCCGTGCCGGCCGGTGAGCAGGTACGCCTCGAGGAGCCCCTGCGTGATGTTCTCGTTCAGGATCTCGATGACGCGCCCCTGGTGCGCCAGGTGCTCGTCCGCGGCCACGACCTCGCCCTGCCACGCCTTCGCGGTGACCTCGTACACGTCGTCGAGCCGGTTGCTGGCGGTCTCGTCGGGCCCGAAGATCCGGAAGTCGAGCGGATTGCGCGCGATCACGTCACGCAGCCAGCCGCCGAGCACGCGGGTCGGCTCCGCGATGACGCCACGGCCGTCGCTCAGGTCGATCGCGTTGACCTCCAGCGGCGGCAGGCTGAGGTCGCGGCGGAGGAGGCCGCCGTTCGCGTGCGGGTTGGCGCTCATGCGCCGGTCGCCCTCGGGGCGGTTCGGCTGCAGCGCGGGCGTCAGGCGCCCGTCGCGGTCGAAGAGCTCGTGCGGCCGGTAGCTCTCGAGCCACTCCTGGAGCTGGCGCAGGTGGTCCTCGTCGTCGCGGACCCCGGAGAGCGGCACCTGGTGCGCCCGCCACGTGCCCTCCACCTGCTTGCCGTCGACCTCCTTCGGACCCGTCCAGCCCTTGGGCGTGCGGAGGATCAGCATCGGCCACGCCGGACGCTCCTCGCTGCCGCCCGTGCGGGCCGCCAGCTGGATCCGCGTGATGTCGTCGAGGGCCTCGCCGAGCGCGATCGCGAACCGCTCGTGGACGGCGCGGTGGTCCTCGTCGTCGAACCCGCCCGAGACGATGCGCGGCGCGTAGCCGTATCCCGTGAACAGGGCGAGCAGCTCCTCCTCGGGGATGCGCGCGAGCACCGTGGGGTTCGCGATCTTCCAGCCGTTGAGGTTGAGGATCGGCAGCACGGCGCCGTCCGACTCCGGGTCGAGGAACTTGTTCAGGTGCCAGCTGGCGGCGAGGGTCGCCGTCTCGGCCTCGCCGTCGCCGATGACGCACGACACGACGAGGTCGGGGTTGTCGAGCGCGGCCCCGTACGCGTGCACCAGCGAGTACCCGAGCTCGCCGCCCTCGTTGATGGATCCGGGCGTCTCGGGCGCCGCGTGCGACGGGACGCCGCCGGGGAACGAGAACTGGCGGAACAGGTGACGGAGCCCCGCGCGGTCGGGCGTCGCGGCGGAGAAGAGCTCCGAGTAGGTGCCGTCGAGGTACGCGTTCGCGACCATGCCGGGGCCGCCGTGGCCGGGGCCGGCGATGTAGATCATGTCGAGGTCCCGCTCGACGATCACGCGGTTGAGGTGCGCGTAGACGAAGTTCAGAAGCGGGGTCGTGCCCCAGTGCCCGAGGAGGCGCGGCTTGATGTCGTCGCGCGTCAGCGGACGCTCCAGCAGCGGGTCGTCGAGCAGGTAGATCTGGCCGACGGAGAGGTAGTTGGCGGCGCGCCACCACCCGTCGACGACGTCGAGGTAGAGGGGCGCGGCGGGGTCGCGGGGTGCGGTGTCGGAGGCCATGCATCAGCCTACGGCGGGGGTCGGCGCGCGACCAGGGCGGGCTGCCCGCCGGATCGCCGCCGGCCGGCGCGTCCGGCCGACGCGTCCGCCCGTAGCCGCTGGCACGCGGCGCGGCAACCCCCGGGGCGCATCCCGCGCACCGGCCTAGCGTGACCCGCGACGGGCCCCGCCCGTGGCGCCTCCCGGCGCTCCGCCGCACGCAGGAAGGAACCCCATGAGCACGACGCTGGATCTGCTCCGCACCTCGCCCGCCGACCGCGGCGACCTCGACCTGGAGGTGCTCGCCGCCTGCATCGACGCGTGCGGGGCATGCGCCGCGGCCTGCTCGGCCTGCGCCGCCGCGTGCCTGTCCGAGGAGGGCGTCGCCGAGCTCACCGCGTGCGTGAGCGCCGACCTCGACTGCTCCGAGATCTGCGCCGCGACCCTCGACACCCTCACCCGCCACAGCAGCGACCGCGTCGACATCACGCGCCTCGCGCTCGAGCTCTGCATCGCCGCCTGCGGGGCGTGCGCCGACGAGTGCGCCCGGCACGGCGAGATGCACGAGCACTGCCGGATCTGCTCCGAGGAGTGCCGGCGCTGCGAGATCGCGTGCGCCGCGCTCCTCGACGCGCTGTGACGGTCATCGAGCGTCCGGGGATGCCGTGCGCGGCGCGCTGACGGCGCGCGAGCGGCACCTCGCCGCCGAGATCCGCGCCCACGACTGGTCCGAGGCGCCGTACCGCGCCACGGGCACCGCGCACGCGCCCACCGGCGACGGCTCCGGCGACGGCTCCCCCGGATCCGCCGCTCCCCGCCTCTCCCCGGAGGAGGCCGAGCGCGTGCGCGTCAACGTGATGTGGGTGGTGGCGCAGTGCCTCGGCTACGAGGATCCGGAGTTCAACCCGGACGCGTTCGCGGAGGCCGCCGGGGTCACGCGCGACTACCGGTGCACGCCCTTCGGCGGCCCGAGCGCCATCGTGCGCGAGGGCCTCCGCGTCGGTGCCGACGGCTCCTACGACACCCCCGGGTCGGGTCCCGGAGGCCACGGGAGCACCGGAGGCCCCGCGTGATCCCCCGCCTCCCCGGCCCGGACAGCTCGCTCCGCTTCCTCCGCGACGGCTACCGGTTCGTGTCCCGCGGCGCCGACGCCGTGGGGGCCGACGCGTTCCGCACGCGGCTCGCCGGCCGCCCGGTCACCTGCATCCGCGGCCGCGAGGCCGCCCGCCTCTTCTACGAGGGCGACCGCTTCGGCCGCGCGGGCGCCATGCCCGTCTCCGTCATGCACCTCCTGCAGGACGAGGGCAGCGTGCAGGCGATGAGCGGGCACGGCCACCACGTCCGGAAGGCGATGTTCCTCGGGATGAGGCTGCCCGAGGGCATCGAGCGCGTCCGCCGGGCCTTCGACGACGAGTGGCGGCAGGGCGTCGCGCGCTGGTCGCAGGTGCCCGAGGTGCGACTGCACGACGAGCTCGTCGAGGTGCTCATGCGCACCGCGTGCCGCTGGGTCGGGATCCCCGTGGACGACGACGAGGTCCGGCGCGTCGGCGCCGACGTCGCCGACATGGTCGAGCGGGCCGCGTCCGTCGGCCCTGTGAACTGGGCCGCGCGCGCCCGGCGCCGGCGCGCCGAGCGGTGGGCGCGCGACGTGGTGCGACGCGCCCGCGACGGCCGCCTGCCGGTCGCCGCCGGCTCGCCGCTGCAGGACGTCGTGACCCACGTCGACGCCGACGGCTCGCCGCTCACCATCGAGGCCGCGGGCGTGGAGCTCCTCAACCTCGTGCGCCCCACGGTCGCGGTCGCGCGCTTCATCGACTTCGCGCTGCACGCCCTGCACGCCCACCCCCGCTGGGCGCGGGCCTTCGCCGCCGGCGACGAGACCGACCTCCGGGGCTTCGTGCAGGAGGTGCGCCGCTCCTACCCCTTCTTCCCCGTGATCGCCGGCACCGTCCGGAACGGCTTCGACGGCCTCGGCGGGACCTTCGCCCCGGGCGACTGGGTGATGCTCGACCTCTTCGGCACCAACCGCGACCCCCGCCTCTGGCGGGATCCGGAGTCCTTCGACCCCACGCGCTTCCGC
>NZ_JAVCVL010000172.1:0-5933 GCF_032917815.1 Clavibacter sp. MX14-G9D
GGCGCCGGCCGCCTGACCCTCGCGGTCGGGGCGTCGGTCGCCACGCAGGTCGCCGTCGCCGTCCCCGAGAGCGGCGTCGTGCCGCTCGAGGAGACCGCGGCCGGGCACGTGCGGGGCGTCGGCATCCGCGCGGCGGAGGCGGACATCGCCTCCGCCGACGCGGTCCTGGCGGGGCCCGGCCTCGACGACGCCGACGAGGCCGAGCGGATGGTCCGGCTCCTCGCGACGCTCGTGCCCGACGACGCCGTCGTGGTGCTCGACGCCTACGCGCTGGGCGTCCTCCCCGCCTGCCGCGAGTCCGCGGCGCACCTCGCCGGGAGGCTCGTGCTCACGCCGAACTCGTCCGAGGCCGAGCGCCTGCTCGGGCGGGAGGCGGGCGACGACGCGGTGGCGGACGCGCGGGAGATCGCCCGCGACTACGCCGCCGTGGTCACGATGGGCGGCGTGGTCGCCGCGCCCGACGGGCGCGCGTGGAGCATCGGCGCGGGCGGCAGCGGGCTCGGCACGTCCGGATCCGGAGACGTCCTCGGCGGCGCGGTGGCGGGCCTGTGCGCCCGCGGCGCCGATCCCGCGCAGGCCGCCGTGTGGGCGACGCACGCCCACGCGGCCGCCGGCGACCGCCTCGCGGTGGGGGTCGGACCGCTCGGCTACCTCGCGAGCGAGCTGCTCGTGGAGCTGCCGCGCGTGCTCGTGGAGCTGGAGGCCTGAGCCGCCGGGCCCGTCCCGGACACGCTCGGCCCCGGGTGCGCCGGCCTGCGGAGCCGCTGTGCGGATCCGGTCCCGCCGGTCATCGCGCGCGCACCGTCGTAGGGTCGGAGCATGACTGATCCCACGTACACCGCACAGCTGGTCGGCCCGGACGGCACCGAGGAGGCCGAGGTCGAGCTCATCAACGGCGAGCCCGTGAAGAGCTTCACGCGCGCCACGTCGCTCACCGAGGAGGAGATCGTCTGGGAGCTCGACGCGGACGCCGACGGCTACGTCTACCGTCCCGCGGGCATCCCGGGCGCCGACTACTCCTGATCCGCGTCGGGGCCGCCGTCAGACGAGCAGGATCGGCAGCAGGCAGAGCACGCTGACCGCTCCCGCGCCCATCGCCGCCAGGGTCCAGGGCAGGGCCGGCGCCGACAGCAGCCGTGCGTTCCCCATCCCCCGCTCGCGGGCGCTCCGCAGGCCGCCGACGCCCAGGAGGACCCCGCTGACGAGGATCGCCGCGGCGGCGACGAGCAGGAGCGCGAGCGTGGTGTCGATCATCGTGCTCACGCTAGCGGCGTGGGATCCCATGGGCGGGGTCCCGCGCGACCCCGCCCGTAGGATCGAGGTCCCGCACGACGTGAGGAATCCCGCATGAGCACCAGCCCGTCCACGCCCGCGACCGACACCGCCGCGATCGCCCGCATCATCGACCACACGCTCCTGAAGCCCGAGGCCACGCGCGACGAGGTCGCCGCGCTGGTCGCCGAGGCCGTCGAGCTCGGCACGTACTCGGTGTGCGTCTCGCCGTCGATGCTGCCGCTCGAGGTCCCCGCGGGCGCCGACCTCCGGGTCGCGGTCGTCTGCGGCTTCCCCAGCGGCAAGCACCACAGCGAGGTCAAGGCCGCCGAGGCCGCGCTCTCCGTCCGCCAGGGCGCGGACGAGGTCGACATGGTCATCGACGTGGGCGCCGCCCGCGAGGGGCGCTTCGACGACGTGGAGGCCGACATCCGCGCCGTCCGCGACGCCGTGCCCGCGCCCGCGGTGCTGAAGGTCATCATCGAGTCCGCCGCGCTCGACGACGACCAGATCGTCGCCGTCTGCCAGGCGGCCGTCGCCGCCGGGGCCGACTTCGTCAAGACGTCCACCGGGTTCCACCCGACCGGCGGCGCCACCGTTCACGCGGTCGAGCTCATGAGCCGCACGGTCGCGGGCCGCGCGGGCGTGAAGGCCTCCGGCGGCATCCGCACGTACGAGACCGCCGTGCAGATGATCGAGGCGGGCGCCACGCGACTCGGCGTCTCCGGCAGCGCGGTCGTGCTCGCCGGCCCCGTGCAGACGCCGGAGAACGGCGCGCTCGGATCGAGCGGGTACTGATGCCCGCGGACCGCCGCGCGCACCTCGCCGACCTCGGCCGCTACATCCAGGCCTCGCCCTCGTCGTTCCACGCGGTCGCCGAGGCCGCGCGCCGGCTCGACGCGGCGGGGTTCACGGGCCTCGACGAGCGCGACGCGTGGCCCACCGGCCCGGGCAGGCGCTACGTCGTGCGCGACGGCGCGCTCCTCGCGTGGATCCAGCCCGCCGGCGCCCACGCCACCACCCCCTTCCGCGTGCTGGGCGCCCACACCGACTCCCCCGGCTTCAAGCTCAAGCCGAAGCCCACCATCGGCTCCGACGGCTGGGTGCAGGCGGGCGTCGAGGTCTACGGCGGCCCGCTCCTCAACTCCTGGCTCGACCGCGACCTGGAGCTCGCCGGCCGCCTGGTCACCCGCGATGGCCGACGCCACCTCGTGCGCACCGGTCCGCTCCTCCGATTCCCGCAGCTGGCCGTCCACCTCGACCGGGGTGTGAACACGGAGGGTCTCCGGCTGGACCCGCAGCGGCACATGTCGCCCGTCCTCGCCGTCGGCTCCCCCGCCGCCCACGACGTGCTCGGCCACCTGGCCGGTCTCGCGGGCGTCGCGGCGGACGACGTGCTCGGCTACGACGTCGGCGTCGCCGACACGCAGGCGCCTGGCCCGCTCGGGCTCGACGGCGCGCTCTTCGCCGCCGGCCGCATGGACAACCTCAGCTCCGTGCACGCGGGGCTGACCGCCCTCCTCGAGCTGGCCACCGCCGAGGAGGACGGGGACGCGCCCATCGCCGTGCTCGCCGCCTTCGACCACGAGGAGGTCGGATCCGCGACCTCGTCGGGAGCCGCCGGCCCCGTCCTCGAGGACGTGCTCGGTCGCGTGTCCGCCGGCCTCGGCGCGGGATCGGAGGAGCGCCGCCGCGCGTTCGCCGACTCCTGGTGCCTGTCGGCCGACGCCGGGCACGCGGTGCACCCGAACCACCCCGACCGCCACGACCCCGCCAACCGGCCCGTGCCGAACGGCGGCCCGCTGCTGAAGATCAACGCGAACCAGCGCTACGCGACCGACGGCGTCGGCGCCCGGGAGTGGGCGCTCGCCTGCGAGCGCGCCGGGGTCCCGTACCAGGAGTTCGTGTCCAGCAATGCGGTTCCGTGCGGCTCGACCATCGGCCCCATCACGGCGACGCGCCTCGGGATCCGCACGGTCGACGTCGGCATCCCGCTGCTGTCGATGCACTCGGCGCGCGAGCTGTGCGGCGCCGACGACCCCGGCCATCTGGCCGCCGCGGCCGCCGCGTTCCTCCGCCCGGCGGCCTGAGGGCCCGGCCCGACACGATGCGCGCCGGGCCCGGCCTCACGGCAGGACGACGCCGCCGATCGACCCGAGCAGCGCCTGCATCCTGGTGAGCTGCTCGCCCTGCGCCGACGACATCGTCGCGGCCAGCTCGAGCGCCTCGGTCGAGGTGCCGAGCTGCGACTCCCCGTCGGCCAGCTCGATGGCGGCCTGGTGCCGGGCGATCATGCCCTGCAGGAACAGCCGCGCCGCGTCCACGCCGCTCGCCGCCCGCAGCGCCTCCAGCTCGGAGTCGAAGGCGGTGTCGCTCATCTCCTCGGTCTCGGCCGCGGATCCGGAGCCCTCCGTCGCGCCGCCCTCGGTCCCGCCCTCGGCGGAGACGCCGCCGGCCTCCTCGCGGTCCTCGGTGCCGTTCGCGCCCGATCCGCCCTCCTCGTCGCCCCACTCCTCCGCGAGCTGCGCGAGGGTCCGCGCCTGCGGGCCCTGCTCGTCGCGGATCTGCACGGCCAGCTCCTGCGCCTCCGGCGGCAGGTCGGTGACCTCGAGCGCCGCCTCGGCCAGCTCGACGGATCCGGCGGCGTGGTCGCCCATCTCCTCGGCGAACGAGAGGTCGGCGCGGTTCCAGCCCTGGGACTCCGTCTCCGTGGGAGCGGCCGCGTCGGCGCTCGCGCTGGCGGCGTCCTCGGGGGTGCGCGGCGGGGTCGAGCAGCCGGCGAGCCCGGCGGCGAGGACGATGGCGGTCGTGACGGCGGTGAGCCGGTAGCGGTATCCCATGCCTCGATCCTCCTCCACGGCGCGCCGGGTGACAGCCCGCCGGTAGGTTCTCCCCATGCCCGAGATCGTCGAACTGCCGCATCCCGGCGTCACCCTCGAGTTCGGCGAGCCGGGCCGCCCGGTGGTGGTCCTCGTCCACGACGACCACGGCCGCCTCCCCTGGCTCGACCAGTACGCGCTGGCGCTCGCCCGCGCGGGCTTCCACGTGCTCGTGCCCGACCTCTACGACGGCCGCGGGACCCTCGACGACGGCCTCGCCGCGGGGCTCGCCGCGCAGCTGGACGTGGGGTTCGCCCTCGGCACCATCCGCGACGGCATCGACTCGGCGCGGGCGCGCGGATCCGAGCGCGTCGGCCTCGTCGGCTTCGCGCCCGGCGGCTGGCTGGCGCTCCTCGAGGCGCAGGACGGCGGCGCGGACGCCGTGGTCGCCTACTGCGCGAGCCTCGGCCCGGAGGAGCACGGCGTGATCCCCTGCGCGGTGCTGCTGCACCTCGCCGAGCACGACGAGTGGGTGGACGACCAGCGGCCCGAGGCCTTCATCGGCCGGCTGCGCGAGCACGGCACGCCCATCACCTCGCACACCTACCCGGGCACGCTCCCCGTGTTCCCGAACGCGAGCCTCCGCGACCGGCTGGATCCCGACGCCGCGGCCCTCGCCTACCGCCGCACCGAGGCGTTCCTCGCGGAGCACCTGGGAAACGCGTGACGATCCGGTAGCTCGACCGCACCAAACCCCGCACGTAAGCGGTACGAATGTATGGAGCCTGGGAAAGCCCCGGCTCTTCCCTACCAATGGAGGCACCATCATGAGCTCGTCCCCGAACCGCCTGCTCGGCACCGTCTTCGGCGCCGTCTACGTCCTCGTCGGCCTTCTCGGCTTCCTGTTCCCGCCGCAGAGCGGAGGGTTCTTCTCCTCCGACGGCGGACTGCTGCTCGGGATCTTCATGGTGAACCCGTTCCACAACGTGGCCCACCTCCTCATCGGCGCGGCCCTGCTCATCGGCGGCCTCTCCAGCGTCGCGTCGGCCAAGGCCGTGAACTCCACCGTGGGCTTCGCGTACCTCGCGCTCGGCATCGTCGGCTTCTTCCTCGTGAACACCGACTTCAACATCCTCGCGCTCAACACCGCGGACCACTTCCTCCACCTCGGCAGCGCCGTCGTGCTGCTGATCGTGGGCCTCGGCGCCGAGAAGGGCGTCCGCAACCGCGCCACCCGCGCGGCCTAGCCGGACCGCCGCCGCGCCGCCGCACCCGGCGCGTCACGCATCACCGCACGACAGATCGACAGATCGACAGCACGCAGCACCGCACCACCGCGGCGCCCGGGACGACGAAGGGACCAGCACGTGTCACTGCTCATCCGCCACTGGCTGGCCCTCGCCGCCCTGGGCGCCGCGCTCATCCACCTGGCCGTCGGGGCGGGATCCCCGCCCGCGGCCATGGTGGCCCTCCTCGTCATCGGCGTCGCCGAGCTGGCCTGGGCCGTCGCGGTCCTCCGCTCGGACCGCCTCCCCGCGGCCGGATGGGCCGTCGTCGGCGCGCTCGTGCCGGTGGCCGGCTGGGCGCTGCTCGTGACCGCCGCGGTCGTCATGCAGGCGCCCGGCATCACCAGCGATCTCCCCGCGATCCCCATGCTCGCCGCGACCCTGCTCGACCTCCTGGTCGCCGCCGTCGTCGGCCGCCACCTCCGCTCGCGCGCCGAGACCGACGCCCAGGCGGCCTGCACCGCCGTCGAGGCGGAGTTCCCCGCCGACGCCGCGCTCATCGGATCCGGCGCCCCGCACCCCGCCGCCGCCCGCGCCGCCACGCCGTCGGCTGCCC
>NZ_JAVCVL010000173.1:0-5926 GCF_032917815.1 Clavibacter sp. MX14-G9D
AGATCGGGATCTCGGGCGCCCACAGCATCGGCTCGCCGCCGTTGATGAACGGCACCTCGTTGACGTGCATGGCGTGGAGCACGAGCTTCACGGCGATGAAGCCGAGGATGACCGCGAGGCCCTGCGAGAGGTACACGAGGCGCTCGAGGAGGCCGGAGATCAGGAAGTAGAGCTGCCGGAGGCCGAGCAGCGCGAAGGCGTTGGCGGTGAAGACGATGTACGCCTCCTGCGTCAGGCCGAAGATCGCCGGGATGGAGTCCAGGGCGAACAGCACGTCGGTGAGGCCGATGGCGAGCATCACCAGGAACATCGGCGTGAAGAGGCGCTTGCCGTCGATGCGGGTCGTCAGCTTGTCGCCGTCGTAGTCCTCGGAGGTGGGGATGACGCGGCGGAGCGTGCGGATGAGCTTCGAGTCGGACTCGCTCTCGTCGTGCGTCTCCTTCATCTGCTTGTACGCCATGACGAGCAGCAGCGCGCCGAAGAGGTAGAAGACCCAGGAGAAGTTGTCGATGATCGCCGATCCCAGGGCGATGAAGATGCCGCGCATGACGAGCGCGATCGCGATGCCGACGAGCAGCACCTTCTGCTGGAAGGCCCGCGGCACCGCGAAGCTCGACATGATGATGAGGAAGACGAAGAGGTTGTCGACCGACAGGGCCTTCTCCGTGACGTAGCCGGCGAAGTACTCGCCGCCGTACGTCCAGTTCGAGAAGACGCCGACGCCGACGCCGAAGACGAGCGCGATGACGATGTAGACCACCGACCAGGTGGCGGACTCCTTGAGGGTCGGCTCGTGCGCCTTCCGCACGTGCGCGTAGAAGTCGAAGACGAGCAGGCCGAGGACGGCCGCGATGGTCGCGGCCCAGAGCCAGAAGGGGACATCCATGTGGGGTTCTCCAGTACTCGGACCGCGCAGCGGTCCGACGGGGTACTGAAGGTCTCCTCCACCCCGCGAGCCCTGCTCGCGGAACCGGCCGCACGGGTCGGAGTGGTCCGACCGTATTGACGACACGACCGCCGGACGGGAGTACTCCCCTTCGACGACGAGCCTATACGTCCGCATGGGCCCCGTCCGACCACGCGGCGGATGCCCAGGCGCGGTCGGGCCGGGATGCGCCCCCTACTCGAGGAAGAGCAGGACGATGCCCGCGACCGCCGCGGCCGCGCCGATGCCGATGAGCACGAGCCCGGTGACGCGGAGGGCGCGGCCGTCGAGCTCGGGGGCGTGCGTGCGGACGCGCCACGGGGAGCGGGGCGTGAACCACACGCGCACGTCCGACCCCGCGGGGAGGTCGCGCGTCTCGTGCGTGTCGGCGGGGGCCTCGTGCACGTCGCCGTCGCCGTCGAACCAGCGGAGGACGCGCGTGGGCGCGGACCCCGGGGCGTCGGGATCCGCCGGACGCTCGGCCACGAGACCCTCGGTGGCCGTCCAGCGCCGGCCGACCACGCGGATGGAGAGGCCGGCGACGTAGAGGAGGACGCCGGGGACGAGCGCGATCCAGGTCAGGAACTCGATGATGAGCGACGCCGCGGCGAGTCCGTCCATGCCGAATGACCCCGCGTCCGCTCCTCGAGAGCCCGAACAGGGCCTAGAGGTCGATGCTATCGCCGGGCTCGAGGGCGTGGAACTCGCCGCCGCCCTGCTCGGTCGCCCACTGCAGCCGCCCGTTCGACATGGCCTTGCCGGCGGCCGAGAGCACCATCTCGTGCGTGGGGAACGCGCGCCGCGGCGCGACGGCGAGGACGTAGTCGATGGACTCGCTGATCTTCATCCACGGGGCGCCCGCCGGGGCCGCGAGGAGGTCGACGTCGACGCCCTCGGGGACGACGAAGGAGTCGCCCGCGTAGTAGAGCGTGCCGTTGACCAGCACGCCGAGGTTGTCGACCACGGGGATCGACTCGTGGATGACGGCGTGCGCGCCGCCGAAGAACCGCAGCGTGTACGACCCGACCTCGATGGTGTCGCCCGCGTGCACGACGGTCACGTCGAAGTCGGCGGCGGCGGCGGCCACGCCCTCCGGCGCGTAGATGGGGACGCCCTCGTTCTTGTCGAGGATCCGCTTCAGCTGCTCCGGCGTCCAGTGGTCGGGGTGCTCGTGCGTGATGACGATGGCGTCGGCGTTCATCGCCTCGGTGATGGGGGTGGTGAAGGAGCCCGGGTCGATGAAGAGCTTCCGTCCGCTCATCTCCAGGACCAGGGCGGCGTGCTCGAGCTTCGTCAATCGCATGAGTGGAGCCAACACCGTCCGGGCGGCCAGGGCAAACCCGGGACGCGGGGGCGCCCGGGAGCGGCGATCGGGGGCGTCGCTGGGGTGCGGCGGGGCCCGCGCGCGCACCGGATCCGACCCGGTCGGGGCTCGATTTGGCGGGCTGTGCGCGCTGTGGCATACTCGACGAGTTGCGAAAACGGCCCCATCGTTTAGCGGCCTAGGACACCGCCCTCTCACGGCGGTAACACCGGTTCGAATCCGGTTGGGGTCACGTACAGCCCGGCACCTCCTCACGGAGGTGCCGGGCTTTCTTCTTGCCCCCCGGCGGGCGTCCGACCGCCGCGGAGGCGTCGGCGGCGGGCCCCGGACCGGACGCGCTCCCGGGCCAGGCCCTGTACCGTCGAGGGGTGAGTGTTCACCTGGTCGGAGGCGGCCTGTCGGATGACGACACCCCCCTCCTCGCGCGGTTCCTGTCCGAGGCGACGACGAGGGCGACCGATGCCGCCCGGCTGGAGCCGGCCCGCATCGCCGTGGTCCTCGTCCACGACGGCCTGGGCGCCGAGGAGTTCGACCGCTACGCGCAGGCCCTGCGCGCCGCCGGCCCCTGCGAGCCCGTCGCGGTGCTCGCGCCCGAGGGCGGGTCCATCCAGGTCGCGCAGCTGCAGGACGTGGACGGCATCGTCGTCGGCGGTGGCCTGACCCCCGCGTACCGCCAGGCGCTCGAGCCCGTCTTCGGCGAGATCCGCCGCCAGGTCACCGCCGGCGTGCCCTACGCCGGCTTCTCCGCGGGCGCCGCGGTGGCCGCCGAGACCGCCATCGTCGGCGGCTGGCGGATCGGCGACGTCGAGGTCGTGCAGGAGGACGCCAGCGAGGACCTCGACGAGGTCACGGTCGAGCAGGGCATCGGCCTCATCGACGTCGCGGTCGACGTGCACGCGGCGCAGTGGGGCACCCTCACGCGCCTCATCGCGGCGACCGAGGCGGGACTGGTCGAGGGCGGCGTCGCCATCGACGAGGGCACCGTGCTCATCGTCGGCGAGGGCCAGCTCGTCGTCGTCGGGCGCGGCAGCGTCTGGTCGGTCATCGGCTCGGAGACCGGCGTCACCGTCAGCTCCGCCGGCGCGTCCTGACCCCCCCCGGAACGTGGCGCTGACCCTGCCCCAGCTCGTCGAGCGCGGGCTCATGGACGCGGGCTGGGCCGACGTGCTCGCCCCCGTCGCCGACGACATCGCGCGGATGGGGGAGTGGCTCCGCGGCGAGGTCGCCGCCGGACGGCCCTACCTGCCCGAGGGCGACCGCGTCCTGCGGGCGTTCCAGCAGCCGCTCGCCGACGTGCGCGTGCTCATCGTCGGCCAGGACCCGTACCCGACGCCGGGGCATCCCGTGGGGCTGTCGTTCGCCGTGGAGCCCGACGTGCGGCCGGTGCCGCGCAGCCTCGCCAACATCCACCGGGAGCTGCGGGACGACCTCGGGATCCCCATCCCCGACCACGGCGACCTCACCACCTGGACGCGCAGCGGCGTGCTCCTGCTGAACCGGGTGCTCACGGTCCGGCCCGGTGCGCCCGCGTCGCACCGCGGGAAGGGCTGGGAGGCCGTGACCGAGTGCGCGATCCGCGGGCTGGCGGCGCGCGGCGGTCCGCTCGTGGCGATCCTCTGGGGCAAGGACGCGGGCTCGCTCGCGCCGCTGCTCGCGCCCGTGCCGTCGATCCTCTCCGTGCACCCCAGCCCGCTGTCGGCGTCGCGCGGCTTCCTCGGGTCGCGGCCGTTCAGCCGGGCCGACGCGCTGCTCGCGGAGCAGGGCGCGGATCCGGTCGACTGGCGGCTCTGAGCCGACCCGGCCGCCGCCGCCGCGTCCGGACGTCCGCCGACCGAGGCCGGTCGCGCGCGCCCCGGTCCCCGTAGGATCCAGGCATGCTCGAGGAGGAATACCAGACCCGGCGGCGCCTGCCCGCCCACCTCCGGAAGCCCGCTCCGCCCGTGCCCGGGTTCAGCTACGAGATCCGCCGGGCGACGAGCTCCGACCTCCCGGACATCCGCGAGATCTACAACCACTACGTCATGAACAGCACCGTCACGTTCGACGAGACCCGCATGACGCTCGCCCGGTGGCGCGGCCGGTTCGGCCAGCTCGAGCGGATGGGGATGCCGTTCCTCGTCGCCGTCTCCCCGTCGGGGCAGGTGCTCGGCTACGCGCTCGTCGAGCCGGTCGGCGCACGGCGCTCGTCGCGGACGACGGTGGAGGACTCGATCTACCTCGGCGCCGCGTCCACGGGCAAGGGCCTCGGGCGGGCGCTCCTGGAGGCGCTCGTGGAGGCCTGCCGCGAGGCGCGCCTCCGCGAGGTCATCGCCGTCATCGCGGACCAGGGCGCGGACGCCTCCATCCGGCTGCACGCCTCCCTGGGCTTCACGGAGAGCGGGCGCATGGGCCGCGTGGGCTGGAAGTTCGGGCGCTGGCTCGGCACCGTCACCATGCAGCTGACGCTCAAGCCCGCGGAGTCCCCGGGTCGGTGGGCGCGGGCCATGCGGCGAGCGACGCCTGGCGCTGCCGCTCCTGCTCCCACCACGCCCGCTCCTGCTCCCGGCGGACCTCCTTCGCCGTGAGCGGGCGGGGCGCCGTCGTCTCCACGCGGTGACGTCGGGCCCACCAGCCGGTCAGCAGCGCCGAGCCGAGCACGACGGCCATCGGCAGCAGCATGAACGGGCCGCCGGTGCCGGCGCTGCGGTCGAAGCTCTCCGACATCTGGCCGAGCAGCACGGTGGGGATGAACAGCAGCGTGTTGTTGAGCGCGTGGATGAGCACGGGGGCCTCGAGGCCGCCGGTGAGGCGGGCGGAGATGGTCGCCGCGATGCCGAAGACGAAGTAGTAGGCGATGAGCCAGGGGTCCTCGGCGAGGTGCGCGAGCGCGAACAGCGCGCTGGAGAGGATCGCGCCGACGACGAGCGCGACGCGGGTGCTGCGGAACCAGGAGCCGGCCGAGCGCTGCACGAGGCCGCGGAAGCCGTACTCCTCGCCGGCCGACTGCAGTGGCGTCGTGAGGAGCACGATCGCGAGGAACGTGACGACCTCCCCGTCGACGCGGATCTCGCCCGAGGGGTCGAGCGCGAACGTGACGCCGATGTAGACGAGGAACACGGGCACCATCACGAGGGCGACCCGGCCGAGCCAGCGCCAGCGGAAGCGGCCCGCGATGGAGGACAGCGCGCCCATGCGGACGCCGAAGAGCCAGCGCTGCAGGAGCATCGACACCGGGATGAGGGCGGCGAGCGACAGGTTCGTGGCGAGCAGGATGATCGGCGTCATCGTGGTGAGGGACGCCGGGTCCTCCAGGTCGATGCGGCCGCGGAACGCCTCGATCGCGAAGGCGATGCCGCCGAACACGAGCGAGAAGCCGAAGAACGCCACGGCGCCGAGGAGGATCGCGACGATGCCGCGCCACGGTCCGCCCGTGTCGCGGAGGCCGTGGTGGTACGGCACCGGCGGACGCTCCGGGAGCGGCGGCAGGGTCGGGACGGCCGGGGCGCCCGACCAGCCGGCGGGAGCGGCGGGGGCGGCGGGGCCCCCGGTGTCTCCCGGGGACACCGGCGGCGCGAAGGGCGGCGCGGACGGCGGTGACGACGGCCGTGACGTCGGGGGGAGGTCGGGGGTCGGCTCCTGTGCGCTCATGCCGCCACGGTACGCGGGGGCGCCGGGAGGCGGATCCCCCCGACGGCGGA
>NZ_JAVCVL010000174.1:0-5871 GCF_032917815.1 Clavibacter sp. MX14-G9D
CCAGCTCCGCGAGCATCGACGCGGACGCCTGGGAGACCGTGCAGCCGCGGCCGTGCCAGCGGACGGCGATGCGGTCGGCGGCGTCGACCACGCGGTCCGCGCCGTCGACGGCGTCGTGCGGGTGCGCCGGATCCGCCGCGAGCACCCGCAGGTCCACCACGTCCCCGCACGTCGCGTTCCGCTGCTCGGACGCGCCGAGCACGACGCCCGTCGAGGGGATCCCCGCACCCGGCTCGGCGACGAGCCGCCCCGGCGCCGACTCCGCCCGCAGCGCCGCATCGCTCCCGACGCGGCGCCGCGCGTGGTCGGCGATGAGCGCCGAGGCGACCTGCCGGTCGAGCGTCATCGCCCGACCGCGTACCCCTGCGCCCCGCGCGGGTTCGCGGCGGCCCCGAGGAGTCCCGTGGCCGGATCGCGCGTGACGGCGGACAGCCGGCCGAGCGCCCAGTCCCCGACGACCTCGACCTCGTGCCCGCGGGCGCGGAGCTCGGCGATCACGTCGGCGCCCACGCGGCCCTCGACGACCAGGCCGCCGGGCGTCCACGTGCGCGGCCAGAACGAGCCCGGCACGCTCGTCGTGTGGAACGTCGGCGCGTCCACGGCCGCCTGCGGGGAGAAGCCGCCGACGATCGTCCGCAGCAGGTACGGCAGCTGCCACTGGTCCTGCTGGTCGCCGCCGGGCGAGCCGAGCGCCTCCACGGGCTCGCCGTCGCGCGTGAGGAGCGTGGGCGTCAGCGTGGTCCGCGGGCGCCGTCCCGGCACGAGCGACGACGGCCCGCCGGGCTCGAGCCACGTCATCTGCAGGCGCGTGCCGAGGCAGAACCCGAGCGACGGGATGAACGGCGACGACTGCAGCCATCCGCCCGAGGGCGTGGCGGAGATCATGTTGCCCCAGCGGTCGACGATGTCGAGGTGGCAGGTGTCGCCGCGGGTCTCGCCGGTGCGCGAGACGGTGGGCTCGCCCGTGCCGCCGGCGGAGACGGGCGCGTCGCCCTCCACCAGGAGCGGCGGCAGGAACGGCTCCACGCCCGCGACGCGCCCCGGCCGGAGCTCGTGCGACGCCGTGTCCGCGATGAGCGCCCTGCGCTCGTCCGCGTACTCGGCCGACAGCAGCACGTCGAGCGGCGCGCCGCCCGGCACGGCGTCGCCGTAGTAGGCCTCCCGGTCGGCGAGCGCGAGCTTCTGGGCCTCGATGATGCGGTGGATCCCCGCGGCCGTCGCCGGGTCGATCTCGTCGTCCGCGAACCCGTCGAGGATCCGCAGCGCCTGCAGCAGCGCGGGCCCCTGTCCCCAGGCGTCCGTCTTCCAGACGCGGACGCCGCGGAACTCGACGGACACGGGGTCCTCCCACGACGCGCGCGCCGCGGCGAGGTCGTCGGCCGTGAGGAGTCCGGCGTGGTCCGTGCCCGTGGAGTGCCGGTGCGGCGCGCGGACGCTCGCCACCATCTCCTCCGCGACGAAGCCCTCGGCCCAGACGGCGCGGGCGGCGCGGATGCGGTCCGCGCGCCCGCCGTGGGGGCCGGCGGCGGTCGACGCCTCGGCGAGGATCCGCTCCATCGCGGCCGCCCACGCGGGGTTCCGCACCAGCGTGTCCGCCACGGGCGCCTCGCCACCCGGCATCCAGAACTCCGCGGACGCCGCCCAGTGGTCGCGGAACAGGTCGGCCACGCCCGCGATGGTGCGCCCCACGCGCTCGAGCACCGGGTGCCCGTCGCGGGCGTACCCGATGGCGAAGGCCCAGACGTCGGCGAGCTCCCACGTGCCGTGGTCCTCGAGGAGCAGGAGCCACGCGTCGACCGCGGCGGGCACGGCCGCGGCGAGCGCCCCGGCGCCGGGGACGCGGTCGAGGCCCTCGGCGCGGAAGCGCTCGGGCGTCGCGGCGGCGGGCGCGGACCCCTGGCCCATGAGCAGCCGCGGCGCGTCCCGGCCGGCGACGTGCACGACGGCGGTCATGTCGCCGCCCGGGCCGTTCAGGTGCGGCTCGACGACGTGGAGCACGAAGGCCGCGGCGACCGCGGCGTCGAAGGCGTTGCCGCCGCGCTCGAGAACGGCCTGGCCGGTGCCGGACGCCAGCCAGTGGGTCGAGGCGCTCATGCCGAAGGTGCCGCGGAGCGTGGGTCGGGTGGTGAAGGCGTCGGGAGCGCGGAACGTCACAGGGGGTCCTTCCGGTGGGATCCCCCCAGTCGACCACACCGATTCCGCTCCCCGCGGGAATGTGCCCGGCCGCGCGCGGCGTTGACCGGACGACCCGGGAGGCCCATGACTGACACCACTGGCGTCGGATTCCGATCCGAGCGCGGCCCGATCCTCATCGCCCTGATGATGACGACGGGCCTCGTGGCCATCGACGCGACCATCCTCGCCACGGCGGTGCCGTCGATCGTGGACGACCTCGGGGGCTTCGCCTCGTTCCCGTGGCTGTTCTCGATCTACCTGCTCGCGCAGGCCGTGTCGGTGCCCCTCTACGCGAAGCTCAGCGACACGGTGGGCCGGAAGCCGATCATCCTCATCGGCATCGGCCTGTTCCTCATCGGCTCCGTCCTGTGCGGCCTCGCCTGGAGCATGCCCGCGCTCATCGCCTTCCGCGCCGTGCAGGGACTCGGCGCGGGCGCGGTGCAGCCCATGGCGATCACGATCGCCGGCGACATCTACACGGTCGCGGAGCGCGCGAGGACGCAGGGGTACCTGGCGAGCGTGTGGGCGGTGTCGAGCGTCGTCGGGCCGACCCTCGGCGGCGTCTTCTCGGAGTTCACGAGCTGGCGCTGGATCTTCCTCGTCAACGTGCCGCTGTGCCTCGTCGCGGGCTGGATGATCGTCCGCCGCTTCCACGAGTCCATCGAGCGCACGCGGCACCGCGTCGACTACGCCGGGGCGGCGCTCCTCACGGTCGGCCTCAGCCTGCTCATCCTCGCCGTGCTGGAGGGCGGCCAGGCGTGGGCGTGGGACTCCGCGCCGAGCATCGGCGCGTTCGCGGTCGGCGGGGTGCTCCTCGTCGCGTTCCTCCTCGTCGAGCGGCGGGCCGCCGAGCCCGTGCTCCCGCTCTGGGTCTTCTCGCGGCGCCTGCTGCTCACCACGACGCTCGTCTCGCTCGGCGTCGGCGCCATCCTCATCGGCCTCACCTCCTACGTGCCCACGTACCTGGAGGGCTCGCTCGGGGTGACGCCGCTCGTCTCGGGCCTCACGCTCGCCGCGCTCACCATCGGCTGGCCCATCTCCGCCTCCCTCTCCGGCCGCCTCTACCTCCGCATCGGGTTCCGCCGCACCGTGCTCATCGGCATGGCGCTGACGATCGCGGGCACCGGCTCCATCGCCCTGCTGGCGGGCACGCCGACCCTGGCGGGCATCGCCGCGGGCTGCTTCGTCGTGGGCCTGGGGCTCGGCCTCGTCGCGACGCCGAGCCTCATCGGCGCGCAGTCGAGCGTGGGCTGGGGCGAGCGCGGCGTCGTCACGGGCGCGAACCTGTTCGCGCGCTCCATCGGCAGCGCGGTCGGCGTCGCCGTGTTCGGGGCCATCGCGAACGCGATCTTCGCGGCCTCGTCCGGCGGGCAGCGCGATCCGGACGCCGTCATCTCCGCGTCGGGCGCCGTCTTCCTCGCGGTCGGCGTCTGCGCGCTCGCGACCGTCGTCGCGGGCCTGCTGATGCCGGAGTCGCGCGTCGAGGACACCGAGATCGCGCGCCCCGCGCCCGTCGTGGACTGACGGGGAGCCCGCGATTCGCGGGAATGCCGACCGCACGCCTAGGGTTGACCCAGATGCATACGTTCGCATGGATAGGGAAGCAGGGCAGCATGGCGCAGGAGATCGAGCTCGGACTGGACACGTTCGGGGACGTCACGGTCGGACCCGACGGACGCGAGCTGCCGTACGCGGAGGTGATCCGGAACGTCGTCGCCGAGGGCGTGCTGGCCGACCAGGTCGGCGTGGACTTCATCGGCCTCGGCGAGCACCACCGCGACGACTACGCGATCTCCGCCCCCGAGGTGGCCCTCGCCGCCATCGCGGCCAGGACCGAGCGCATCCGCCTCGGATCCGCCGTCACCGTCCTCAGCTCCGACGACCCCGTGCGGGTCTTCCAGCGCTTCGCCACGCTCGACGCCGTCTCGGAGGGACGGGCCGAGGTCATCCTCGGGCGCGGCTCCTTCACGGAGTCCTTCCCGCTGTTCGGCTACGAGCTGAGCGACTACGAGCGCCTCTTCGAGGAGAAGCTGGGCCTGTTCGCCGAGCTCGTGAAGGAGTCGCCCGTCACCTGGAGCGGCAGCACCCGCGCGCCCCTCACCGACCACGACGTCTTCCCGAAGACCACGGCCGGGCACCTCAAGACGTGGATCGGCGTCGGCGGCAGCCCCGAGTCCGTCGTGCGCGCCGCGCGCCACGGCATGCCGCTCATGCTCGCCATCATCGGCGGCGAGCCGCACCGCTTCGCGCCGTATGCCGACCTCTTCGCGCGCGCTCTCGACCAGCTGGAGCAGCCGAGCCTGCCCGTCGGGATCCACTCCCCCGGCTACGTCGGCGAGACCGACGCCGAGGCCCGCGAGGCGTTCTTCCCCGACTACCAGGTCATGCACGCGCGCATCGGCAAGGACCGCGGCTGGCCGCCGCTGGCCCGCGCGTCCTACGAGCAGGAGATCGAGCACGGCTCGCTGTACGTCGGATCCGCCGAGACGGTCGCCCGCAAGATCGCCGCGACGCTGAAGGCCGTCGGCGCCACGCGCTTCGACCTCAAGTACAGCGCCGGACCCTTCTCGCACGAGCGGATGATGGGCGGGATCGAGCGCTACGGCACGGTCGTGGCGCCCATGGTGCGCGACATCCTGGCCTGATCCGCCGAGCCGCTGCGGGGCCGTCTGCGCGTCCGCGATGCAGGCGACCCCGTGCGCGGGTTATCCTGCGATCGTCCCCGGACCAGGGGCATCGCGAGGGACGGGACAGGTGGCGATGACCGGCGCTCCGCCTCCCGCCCGACCCGGCCCCGACGACGCCGGGCGCGACGCCGAGCCGCGTCGGCTCCCCGCCGAGTCCCGGGCGCTCTCCGCCGGGCCGCTCGCCTCGCTCCGGTCGGCGACGATCGGGCTGCTGCAGTACCGCGTCCTGTACCGGGAGATGCGCCGCGCGACCTTCCCCCGCGACTCCCCCACCGGCTCGCAGCCCGGCCCCGACCCCTACGGCCTGGCCGTGGTCGGGGAGGGGACGGCGGTCGGCTACCAGACCGTGTCGCACGACCTCGGCGTCGCCGGTCAGGTCGCGCACAAGCTCGCGGTGCGCACCGGCCGCGGCGTCTTCTGGTCCGTGCAGGCCTTCCCCGACTTCACCGTGCGCTCGTGGCGTGCCGGCATCGACGCGTTCCCGGCGTGGGCGAGCACCGACGTCGCGGTCCTCGCGCTCGGCATCGGCGACTCCATCCGGTTCACGCCCACGCCCCTCTGGGAGTCGCTGCTCGAGGCGTGCATCGTCGAGGTGCGGAGCCGGATGCCCGCGGGAGGCCGGGTGCTGGTCATCGAGGTGCCGCCGCTCGAGATATCCCCGGTGACGCCCCCGCCCATCGCCGGCGCCGTCGGGCGCCACGCGGACGCGCTCAACCGCACCACGCGCCGGGTCGTCGCCCGCCACGACGGCGTCGACAGCGTCCCGTTCCCCTCCTGGCGCATCCCCGACTTCATGGCGCCGAACCCCGAGGACACCCTGTACGGGCGGGTCTACCGGGCCTGGGCGGAGCTCGTCGTCGACCGGATCGCGCCGGCGTCGTGACCGAGCCCGACACGGGCTCGCCCGACCTCCGCGCCGGGTGGACCGCGGACGCCATCCGCGCCGCCGAGGCCCCGCTCCTCGCGGCCGGCGCGCAGCTCATGCGCGTCGCCGCCGCGGGCCTCGCCC
>NZ_JAVCVL010000175.1:0-5861 GCF_032917815.1 Clavibacter sp. MX14-G9D
CTGGTGCAGGGCCAGCGGCTCGTAGATCACGCCGTCGAGCACCTGGCGGTGCAGGCCCGAGAGCGCGCCGATCTCGCGGTCGCGGCGGCCGGCGGTGGTCTCCACGAGCACCGACAGGCCGAGCTCGTCGGCGGCGTCGATCACGTCCTGCGCGAGGGGCGCGAGGTAGGCGCTGGCGAGCTCGGGGATCACGAGCGCGATCATGCGCGAGCGGCCCGAGCGCAGGTTCCGGGCCGACGCGTTCATGCGGTAGCCGAGCTCGGCGACCGCCGCCTCGATGCGCGCGCGGGTCCCGTCGCGCATGTACGGGTAGCCGTTGAAGAAGTTGCTGACGGTCTTGACGGAGACGCCCGCGGCCCGCGCGACGTCGCTCATCGTGGCCGCCATCCGCTCCCCCTCGCATCCCGGCGCCGCCCGTCCGACCGTGCGGGCGTCGGGTGCGCCGCCCCAGCCTCGCACGCGGGGGCGGCGCGGTCCGCCTACTTGACCGCGCCGCTGATGAGGCCGGCCACGTAGTAGCGCTGGAGCAGCAGGTACAGCACGACGCACGGGATCACCGTGACCGCGACGCCCGTCTGCATCAGGCCCCAGTCGACCGTGTTGTTCTGCCCGGCGGAGAGGATGTTGAGGCTCACCGGCAGCGTGTAGAGGCTCTGGTCGGTGATGAGGATGAGGGTCGCGAAGAAGTCGTTCCACGCCGAGAAGAAGGTGAGGAGCGCGGTGGACACGACCCCCGGGATCGCGATGGGCAGCATCACCCGGCGCATCGCCTGCAGCGGCGTGTTGCCGTCGATGAGCGCCGCCTCCTCGAGGCTCGCGGGCACCGCCTGGAAGGAGTTCCGCATGAGGAAGATCCCGAACGGCAGGTTGAAGGTGGCGAGCACCAGCGAGAGGCCGACGAGGCTGTTGTCGAGGTCCAGCTCGATGAGCGTCAGGAACAGCGGCGTGATGATCGCCTGGAACGGGATCATGAACGTGATCAGCACCAGGAAGAACACCACGTCGCTCCCGCGGAACGGCAGCCGCGCGAACGCGTATCCGGCGAGCGTCGACACCACGACCGTGAGCGCGGTGACCAGCAGCGACACGAAGACGCTGTTGCGGAGGCTCGTCACGAGGTCGAGCCCGCCGGTGGGCGTGAGCAGCCGCTGCAGGTTGCCGAGGCCGACCGTGCCGTCCGGCGCCGTGAGCGCGGTGCCGAGCATGATCCCGAGCGGGTAGAGGAACAGCAGCGCCACGCAGCCGCACGCGACGTACCAGGCGACGCGCGGCATGGACGCGCGGACCGCGCCGAGGCCGCGGGCGTCCCGGCCGCGGACGGCGGGCGCCGGACCGCGCGGGGCGTCGGCGGGCGAGGCGGGACGGGCGGGGGCCTGGGTGCTCATGCGTGGTCCGAGTTCCTGAGGAGCAGCATCTGCGCTGCGCTGACGAGGCCGAGGACGACCATGAGGATGATGGAGAGCGCGGCCCCGTAGCCGAGGTCGAGCCGGATGAAGGACGAGCGGTAGATCTCGTAGACGGCCGTGATCGTGCCGTTGTCGGGCCCGCCCGCGGTCATGATGTAGAACTGGTCGAACGCCAGCAGCGACCCGGCGACGCTGAACACCAGCACGAGCGCCAGGGTCGGCCGCAGCAGCGGCAGCGTGATGTAGACGAAGCGCTGCCAGCGGGTGGAGCCGTCCACCTCGGCGGCCTCGTTCACCTCCTGCGGGATCGACTGGAAGCCCGAGAGCAGGAGCAGCATCTGCAGCCCCGCCGACTTCCACGCGACCATGCTCACGACCACGAGGAACGCGGTCACGGGACCGCCGAACATGTTGGTCGAGACGTCGACGATCCCGAGGCCCGCGAGCGCCGTCATGGTCGGCCCGATCACCGGCTGCCACATGAAGAGGAAGAGGTAGCTCGCGGAGGCGAGACCGACCACGACCGGCAGGAAGAACACCGACTGGAACACGCGGGCCGCGCGCGTGCGGCGCTGGATGAGGAGCACCAGCGCGAAGCCGATGACGAGCAGCACCGGGGTCACGACCGCCGTGTAGACGAGCGTGAAGCCGACCGCGCGGAGGAACGCCTGGTCCTGGAACGCCTCGACGTAGTTGGCGAGGCCGGTGAAGGCGCGGTTGCCGAGGAGCGGCCACGTGTACGTCGACATGGCGACCGTCCGCATGAGCGGCCAGATGAAGAACGTGACGAGCATCGCGACGGCGGGCAGCACCAGGAGCATGCCGGTGCGCCGCCGCCGCCGGGCCATGCCGCCGCGGTCGCGCACGGCGGTGCGGGCGGGGGACGCGACCGCGCCCTCCAGCCGGGTGATCACGGGTGCGGTCACTTCTCGTCCTCCTCGACGTAGACGACGGAGTCGAGGATGCGCTGCGCGTCGGCCTGGGCCTCGCGCTGCGCCTCCGGGATGTCCCCGCCGAACACGGACTGCGAGATCAGGTTGACCCAGACCCCGTTGTTGTCGTTGAACAGCTCGTTCTCGACCGGGCTGAAGGGCACGTGGCCCACGCGGAGCGCGTCGGCGAAGACCTGGTAGCGCGGGTCCTGGGGCACGTACACGTCGTCGAGGAGGTCGGTGCGGATCGGCACGACGGACTGCTCGGCGAGGATCGTCTGCGCCTCCTCGCCCGTGGCCCACTCCACGAACTCCCACGCGGCGTCGACGTTCCGCGAGCCCTCGAGGATGGCGAGGGTGTCGCCGCCGCCGAAGGACGCGGATCCGCCGTCCTTCCCGGGCAGCGGCGTGACGCCGAAGTCGACCTTCCCGCCGGCGACGAGCGCGCCCATGGTGGCGGTGCCGTCGGCGATCATGCCGACCGTTCCCTGCTGGAAGGCGGTCGCGGTGTTCGGGCCGGCGTCGGTGCGGGCGAGCGACGGCATGCTGCCGTCGGTCCACATGCCGCGCATGAGCTCGAGCGCGTCGGCCACCTCGGGGCTGTCGAGGGTGGCGGTGCGGCCGTCCTCGGAGAGCACGTCGCCGCCGCTGCCCCAGATGAGCGGGGTGAAGCCGAAGATGAGGCAGCCGCCGCAGGCGCCGGGGATGGAGTAGCCGTACGTGCTGCCGCCGAGCTCCGTGATGGCCTTCGCGGCGGCGCGGATCTCCTCGTGCGTGGTGGGCGGGTCCTCCGGGTCGAGCCCGGCCTCGGCGAACAGCCCCTTGTTGTAGAAGAGCACGGAGACGTCGCCGGTGAACGGGACGGCGTAGGTGCGGTCCTCGAAGGAGGAGACCGACGCGTGCGCGGGGCTGAAGTCGTCGGCGTAGCCGAGGGCGTCGACCCGGTCGGTGATGTCGACGAGGGCGCCGGCCTGCGCGAAGTAGGGCGTGAAGACCAGGTCGAGCGCGGCGACGTCCGGCGGGTCGCCGCCCGCGATGGAGGTCGCGAGCTTCTGCACGTAGCTCGGCGACGGCACGAGGGTGATCTCCACCTGCGTCTCGTGGGTGGCGTTGTAGGCCTCGGCGAGCGGCTCGACGAGCGCCTTCTCGTAGTCGCGGATCCAGAGCGTGACGGTGCCGTCGTCCGCGGATCCCGATCCGGACGAGCACCCGGTGAGCGCGAGGCCCGTGATCGCCAGGGTCGCCGCGGCGACCAGCCTCCTCGTGGTCCGCTTCATCGCGCTCCTCGTGTCCGTGACGTGTCGGCCCCGCGGGGCTCGGCCGGGCGGCCGCACGCGCCACCATGGCGCCTTCTACATCGTTGTACTAGATTATGTGCATCGATGTACTACCCGTCAAGGCCGCGACCCGGCCGCGGCGGGACCGCCCGGACCGCGTCCGGCATCGCGTCCCCGGCACCGCCGCCCGGGACCCGCCCCGTGGACCGACGGCCCGCGGCAGACCGACCCGAGGATCCCGATGACCGTCGCCCCCTCCGCCCCGCGCCCCCGCCTCGCCGCCGTCCACGGCTTCCCCCTCTCCGCCGTGCGGCTCGGCGACGGCCCGCTGCGCCACGCCCAGCTGACCGACGTCGAGTACGTGCTGCGCCTCGACCCCGACCGGCTGCTCGCGCCCTACCTGCGGGAGGCGGGCCTCGACTCCCCCGTCCCCTCCTACGGCAGCTGGGAGGCGATCGGCCTCGACGGGCACATCGGCGGGCACGTGCTCTCCGCGCTCGCGCAGCTGCACGCGGCGACGGGCGACCCGCGCCTCCTCCCCCGGCTCGAGCACATGCTCGACGTGCTCGAGCGGTGCCAGGAGGCGGCGGGCGACGGCTTCCTCGGAGGCGTCCCCGACGGGCGGGAGTTCGGCCGCGCCATCGCCGCGGGACGGATCGACGCGGACACCTTCGACCTCGAGGGCCGGTGGGTGCCGCTCTACAACCTGCACAAGACGCTCGCCGGGCTGCTCGAGGCGCACGCGCACACCGGATCCGCGCGGGCGCTCCGCCTCGCCGAGGGCATGGCCGACTGGTGGCTCGGGGTGTCCGCGCACCTCTCCGACGAGGCGTTCGAGGGGATGCTCGCGACCGAGCACGGCGGCATGTGCGACGCCTTCGCGACGCTCGCGGACGTCACCGGCCGCGACGACCTGCTGCGGGAGGCGGGGCGGTTCGTGCACCGGGCCCTCGTGGATCCGCTCGCCGCCGGCCGCGACCCGCTCGACGGCCTGCACGCCAACACCCAGATCCCCAAGCTCGTCGGCATCGAGCGCCTCGGCCGGATGACCGGCGACGCCCGGCTGCTCGCCGCCTCCGACGCATTCTGGGACTCGGTGGTGCACCGGCGGAGCGTGGTGATCGGCGGGAACAGCGTGCGCGAGCACTTCCACCCGGCCCGCGACTTCGCGCCCATGGTGCTCGACGAGCAGGGACCCGAGACCTGCAACAGCCGCAACATGCTCGAGCTCGCGCGGCTCCGGTACGCGCGCACCGGCGACGCCGCGATCCTCGACCAGGTGGAGCGCACGACCCTCGACCACGTGCTCTCCACCCAGCACCCCGAGCACGGCGGGCTCGTCTACTTCACGTCGCTCCGCCCGGCGCACCACCGCGTCTACTCCGTCGCCGAGGAGTCGATGTGGTGCTGCGCGGGCACCGGGATGGAGAACCACGCCCGCGCCGGCGAGCAGGTGTTCGCCCACGCCGACGACGCCCTGCTGGTGGGCCTGTACGTGCCGACCGAGCTGGACTGGGCCGAGCGGGGGATCCGGGCCAGGATCGAGGGCGACGTCGCCCGCACCGGCGCGGCCACGGTCACGCTGACCGCCGCGGCGCCCGTCGACCTGGAGCTCCGGCTGCGCCGGCCGGGCTGGGCGACCTCCATGGAGGTCGAGGTGGCGGGGTCGGCCCCGGTCGTCGCCGCGCCCGACGCCGCGGAGGCCGTGGTGCGCCGGACCTGGTCGGGCACCACGGTCGTGACCGTGCGGCTCGGCATGGAGGTGCGGGCGGAGCCGCTGCCCGATGGATCGGCGTGGACGTCGTTCCGCTACGGCCCGGTCGCGCTCGCCTCCCGCGACGGACGCGACGGCATCGCCACCTCCCTCGCCGCCGACACGCGCATGGGCCACGTGACCCCCGCGCCGAGGGTGCCGCTGGAGCGGACGCCCGTGGTGACCGCCGTCGATCCCGCGTCGGCCGTAGCCCTGGTGGACCGCGACGCGCTCTCCTTCCGGCTCGACGCGTGGCGGGACGGCGCGCGGGTGGCGGTCGCGCTCGAGCCGTTCGCGGGGATCCACGACGAGCGCACGACGCTCGTCTGGCCGACCGGCGCGGATCCCGCGGCGCGCGTCGCCGAGCTGCGGGCGATGGACGCCGCCGGGAGCGACGCGGACGTCCTCGACCGCGTCGCGGCGGGTGAGCAGCAGCCCGAGGTCGACCACGGTTTCCGCGGCGAGGGCACGCGGGCCGGCGGCGCGGACGGCG
>NZ_JAVCVL010000176.1:0-5848 GCF_032917815.1 Clavibacter sp. MX14-G9D
GCGCGGAGCTCGCCGCCCGCCTCGCCGCCGGCCGCTCGGGCACGACCGCGGTGGACTGCGCCGACGGACCCGCGCGCGTGCTGCACCTCGTGGCCGCCGCCCCGCCCCGGCTGCTCGTCTTCGGGGCCGTCGACTTCTCCGCCGCGCTCGCCGACGCGGCCGTGCTCCTCGGCTACCGGGTCACCGTGTGCGACGCGCGGCCCGCGTTCGCCACGCACGCCCGGTTCCCGTCGGCGCACGAGGTCGTCGCCGAGTGGCCCGACGAGTACCTGGCCCGCACCGAGGTCGACGCGCGCACGGTCATCTGCGTCCTCACCCACGACGACCGGTTCGACGTCCCGCTCCTCGTCGCCGCGCTCCGCCTGCCGGTGGCGTTCGTGGGGGCGATGGGATCCCGCGCCACCCACGAGCGCCGCCGCGCGCGGCTCGTGGAGGAGGGCCTCACCGAGACGGAGCTCGCGCGCCTCCGCTCGCCCATCGGGCTCGACCTCGGCGCGAGCACGCCGCAGGAGACCGCCGTCTCCATCCTCGCCGAGGTGCTCGCCGCGCGCGCCGGCACCGCGGGCGCGCCGCTCACGACCACGCGCGGGCCGATCCACGGGGAGGGCGCATGACCGCCGCATCCGCAGCAGCAGCCTCGGGTCAGCCGGGTCTCGCCCGCCGCCTCGGCCTCCTCGACGCCACCGTGCTCGGCCTCGGCGCGATGATCGGCGCGGGGATCTTCGCGGTCATGCCCGCCGCCGCGCGCGCCGCGGGCGGGGGCCTCGTCGCGGGCCTCGCGATCGCCGCAGTGGTCGCCCTCTGCAACGCCACCGCGTCCGCCCAGCTGGCGGCCCGCTACCCGTCCTCCGGCGGCTCGTACCTGTACGGGCGGGAGCGGCTGGGGGAGTGGCCGGGCTTCCTCGCGGGCTGGTCCTTCGTCATCGGCAAGACGGCGAGCTGCGCCGCCATGGCCCTCACGTTCGCCGCGTACGCGGTGCCGGCGGCGTGGCAGCGGCCGGTCGCGGCGCTCGCCGTGGTGGCCCTCGCGATCGTCGGCTGCCTCGGCGTCACCCGGACGGCCCGGCTGGCGCGCGCGATCATCGCGGTCGTCCTCGCGGTCCTCGCGCTCGTGCTCGTGGCGGGCCTCGTCGCGGGCGGCCCGGGGGCGGCACCCGGATCCACCGCCGGCGCCGTCGACACGACGCCCTACGGGGTCCTGCAGTCGGCCGGCCTGCTGTTCTTCGCCTTCGCGGGCTACGCGCGCATCGCCACCATGGGGGAGGAGGTGCGCGATCCCGCCCGCACCATCCCGCGCGCGATCCTGCTCGCCCTCGGCGGCGCGCTCGTCGTCTACGCGCTCGTCGCCGTGACCCTGCTCGGGGTGCTCGGGGAGGCGCGGCTCACGGGATCCACCGCGCCGCTCACCGACGTGGTGCGCGCGGCCGGCTGGGCGTGGGCGGTCCCGGTCGTCGGCGTCGGCGCGGCCGCCGCGTGCCTCGGGGCGCTGCTCGCGCTCCTCGCGGGGATCGGGCGGACGTCCCTCGCGATGGCGCGCGAGGGCGACCTGCCGCGCGGGCTCGCGGTCGTGCACCCGCGGTACCGGGTGCCGCAGCGCGCGGAGGTCGCGGTGGCGGTGGTCGTCGTGGCGCTCGTGCTGACGGTCGACCTCCGCGGCGTCGTCGGGTTCTCGTCCTTCGGAGTGCTGCTGTACTACGTGGTCGCCAACGCGTCCGCGCTCACGCAGACCGGCGCCGACCGGCGGTACCCGCGCGTCCTGCAGGTGCTCGGCATCGTCGGCTGCGCGGTGCTCGTGGCGACCCTGCCCGGACCGTCGATCCTCACGGGCGCCGCCGTGCTCCTCGTGGGGGCGGTGGGCCGGCTGGCCGTGGTCACCCGACGGCGCCCGGCCGCGCGCTGACCGTCATCCGGGCGGTCCCCCCTCCGGTGCATCCCGGCGCTGACCCGCGTCAGGACTCCCGCGTCCCCCGCTCCCCGAGCGTCGTCGGGCTGTCGAAGGCCGGCTGCGGTCCGCCGCCGTGCAGCATCCGCCAGACCCGGTCGCGCGACATCGGCAGCTCGTGCGGCCGGACCCCCACGGCGTCGCGCACCGCGTTCGCGAGCGCGGGGGCGACCGGGTTGTAGGGCGCCTCGCTCATCGACTTCGCGCCGTGCGGCCCCAGGTCGTCGTGCGTGTCGGCGAACAGCACCTCGGTCACGGGCAGGTCGGCCAGCTGGGGGATGTGATAGTTCCGCAGCACGTCCGTGAGGATCCGGCCCTCGCCGTCGTGCACGACCTCCTCGTAGAGCGCCGTCCCGATCGCCTGCGCGGTGCCGCCCTCGACCTGTCCGCGCAGCTGCGCGGGGTTCAGGACGGTGCCCGCGTCCACCGCCTGCACGGACCGGAGGATGCGCACCTCGCCGGTCGCCGGGTCCACCGCGACGCGGAACGCGTGGACGTTGAACGCGAGGGAGCGGAGCGCGCCGTCCTCGCGCGCCTGGGCCGACAGGCCGTCCGGGCCCGCCAGGTCCGCGACGGCGACGGCGACGCCGCCGGGGGCCACGAGCGCGTCCGGCGTGAGGGCGAACGCGGAGGCCGCGAGCCCCGTGCGCGCCGCCGCCCGCTCGCGGAGCAGGTCCGCGAGCGCGGTCGCGGCCACGTGCACGGCCTTGCCCGCCACGACCGTGCCGGCGGAGCCGAACGCGCCCGTGTCGTAGCCCGTCGCGTCGGTGTCCGACTGGCGGATCCGGATCCGGTCGGGCGTGGTGCCGAGCGCCGTGGCGGCCAGCTGCGCGTGCACGGTGGTGGTGCCGTTGCCGAACTCGGCCGTGCCGACCGACACCGTGACGATGCCGTCGGCCCGGATGCCCACGTGCACCTCCGCGAAGTGCCCGCGCGGCGGCATGGTCGCGATCATCGCGGCCGCCATGCCCTCGCCCACGAGCCAGCGGTCCCCGTCGGGCACCGGATCCCCGCCGCCGTCGCGGAGCGCCGCCTCGGCCAGGTCGAGGCACTGGTCGAGCCCGTAGCTGCCGCCGAACCCGAGGTCGGGCCCCTCCGCCTCGGTGATGATGAGCGGGTCGCCCGGCACGACGGCGTTCCGGCGCCGGATCTCGAAGCCCGAGATGCCGAGGCGCCGTGCGAGCTCGTCGAGGGCGGACTCGACGGCGAAGATCACCTGCCCGAGGCCGTAGCCGCGGAAGGCGCCCGACGGCAGGTTGTTCGTGTAGACGCTCTGCGCGTCCACGCGCTTCGCGGGCACGCGGTACAGGCTGATCGACTCGTTGCAGCCGTGGTACATCACGCCCGGCCCGTGGTTGCCGTACGCGCCGGTGTCGGAGAGCACGTCCACGGCGAGCGCCGTCAGGACGCCGTCGGACGTGGCGCCGACCGTGACGCCCACCCGCATGGGGTGCCGCGACGGCGAGAGGGTGAACTCGTCGGAGCGCGTGAACTCCAGCTGCACCGGGCGTCCCGTGGCGAGCACCGCGAGGGTGACGACGTCCTCGGTGAGGATCTCCTGCTTGCCGCCGAACCCGCCGCCCACGCGCGCCGTGAAGACGCGCACGTCCTCCGGCGCGAGCTCGAACAGGCGGCAGATCTCGCGCTGCACGAGGAAGGGCACCTGGGAGCTCGTGCGGAGGACGAGGCGCCCCTCCTCCATCCAGCCGATCGTCGCGTGCGTCTCCAGGTGCGTGTGCGCGACGCGCTGCGTGGACCACGTGCCGGACACCACCTCGTCGGCCGCGGCGATTCCCCGCGCCACGTCCCCGTGCTCGCCGTGCATCTCCGCGACGACGTTCCGGAGCGGGTCGGCGAGACGGGAGACGGCGGGGTCCTTGTCGCCGTGCACGAGGGGCGCGCCGGGCCGCCGGGCGCGGTCGGGATCGAGCACCGCGGGGAGCAGCTCGTAGTCGACGCGCACCAGGCGCACCGCGGCCTCCGCGATCCCGACGCTGTCGGCGACCACGGCCGCGACGCGCTGCCCGCGGAACCGCACGACGTCGTCGAGCACGCGGCTGTCGTCCGGGTCGTCGAAGCGGTCCTCGTGCCGGGCGGACGAGTACAGCGTGGCGGGGGAGTCGTGGTGCGTGAGCACCGCGTGCACGCCGGGCAGCGCGAGGGCCGCCGTGGCGTCGATGGCGCGGATGCGGGCATGCGGGTGCGGGCTCCGCACGAGGCTCACGTGCAGCAGCCCCGGGACCTGGACGTCGAGCGTGTACGGCTCGAGCCCGCTGACCACGCGCTCGCTCGCGGGGGCACGGAGCGAGGTGCCGACGCGGCCCGTCTGGGCCCGCTCGTCCTTGGTCGCGTCCGTCGCGACGGGATGCGCGGCGCTCGCCGCGGGCCCGGTCGCCCGCACCGGCCCCAGCCCCTCGGGGCGCGTCCCGCAGCCGTCGCCGTGCGCGTGGTCCGGTCCGCCGTGCTCCCCGCGGATCGCCTCGTCGATGGCCCGGTACCCCGTGCACCGGCACAGGCTGCTCTTCATCAGGCGCGGCAGGTCGTCGAGCTCCTCCTCGCCGAACGTCGACGCCGTCACGACCATCCCGGGGGTGCAGAACCCGCATTGGAACCCCGCCGCCGCCACGAACCGCTGCTGCACGGGATGCAGGTCGCCCGGCGTCCCGAGGCCCGCCGCCGTCGTGACCGCACGGCCCTCCGCGCGGAACGCGGGGAGGATGCAGGAGTGCACGGCCTCGCCGTCGAGGAGCACCGTGCACGCGCCGCAGTCGCCCGAGTCGCAGCCCTTCTTGACGCTGAGCACCTCGTGCTCCCGGAGCCAGGTGCGCAGGCTCTGGCCGGGTGCCGGGTCCCCGGCGATCTCGCGGCCGTCCACGGTCATGCTCACGGGTGCGCTCCTGCCGTCGTCGTGGTCGCGGGATCCGTCGGGTCGCCGCCCAGCTCCCGGCGGACCTCCTCCGCGAGCAGCGCGCTCACCGCCCGACGCCAGTCCGCGGCCCCGTGCGCGTCGGTGAACCAGGACCCGATCGCGCGCACGTCGTCGGCGAGCGCGGCGGCGGTGGGCAGGGCGTCGTAGCGCAGCTGCTCGGGCCGGAGCGTCGCGCCCGTCACCGTCACCGTGACGGACCCGTCCTCGTCGAGCCGGCCGATCACGACCGAGCCCGACCGGCCGAGGGGCGACAGCGCGATCCTCCGGAACGCCGTGCGGGCGCGCAACGACGACGTCGGCACGTGGATCGAGCGGAGCACGTCGCCCGGCCGGAGCGCCGTGGTCCGGTCGCCCGTCACGAGCTCCGCCACGGGCATCCGCTCGTCGTGCGCGGGCGTGGGGCCGACCGCCGCGCGCCACACGAGCGCCCGGGCGTCGAGGGCCGCCGCGAGGGCGGTCATGGGTCCCGCCGGCAGCGCCGAGCAGATGTTCCCGCCGACGGTCGCCACGCGCCAGATCTTCGTGGAGCCGAAGAGCGCGGTGCAGGCCTGCCGGAACAGCGGGTGCGCGGCCCAGCCCTCCGCGGGCGCGATGGCGGCGACCTCCGCGATGGTGCAGGTCGCCGCGATCTCGAGGCCCGCGTCGCTCACGACGAGCGCCGGCCAGCCGAGCGCCTGCAGGTCCACCAGCCCGGTGAGGTGCGGGTGCGGCTCGGCGAAGATGCCGGATCCGCCCGCCAGCGCCGCCACGGACGGCCCGAGCGCGACCAGGTCCTCGCGCGTCCGGGCGGGCACGACGGAGCGGACGGTGGGCTGGTCCATGGGTCTCCTCCCGGGCGTCCCGCTCGACGGCCGCGGCCCGTCCCGGGGCGCGGTCGTGCGGGGACGTGTGAGAGCGATCCTCGCATCCGCCGCCGTGCCCCCGCGCCGCCGCCCTCCGCCGCCGCCTCCGCCGCCGCCTCCGCCGACGCCTCCACC
>NZ_JAVCVL010000177.1:0-5828 GCF_032917815.1 Clavibacter sp. MX14-G9D
GCCGGCACGTCGATGCGCCCGTCCCGCACGAGGCCCGCGCCGGCCAGCCGACGGACCACCTCGCCGTCGGCGACCGACGCCGTGAGCGGCCCGTCGCCCGCGCCGGGCCCGAGGACCTGCTCGCGGGCTCCGACCACCACGGACACGACCACGACGCCCACGGCGAGGGCGGCCAGGAGCACGCGCAGGGCCTCGCGCGGTCGGCTCCGGATCCGTGCGCAAGCGCTTGGCGCGCTCGCGCAACGGCGACGTCCCCGCCCTCGTCCGCCCATGAGCCCTCCCGGAGGCCTGGCTACCGGACCGCGGAGTCCGACGGCGGCCATGCGACACGGCGGGGGGGGGCTCGGAGGACCCGGCCGCCCGGGGAGGAGCGGGCCCGTCACCGGTGGGCGGCGTCCGCCGCCCGCCCGGTGGTCAGAGCAGGGCGCGCGCTCCCGCCACGACCGCGACGAGGGCGCCGAGCGACGAGGGCCCGGGCGTGTTCTGCCCGGCCGTCGCGAAGCGGATGAGCGCGAACGCCACCACGGCGATGACGACGAGCGCGGCGATCACGTAGATCCACACCTTCAGCCCCCGTCGCGCGGGCTGCAGGGGATTCTGCTCGAGGGGGCCGTCGTGGTCGGGTCGTTCCGGGTGATCGCGCATGATCGCACCCTACGCCGGTCGATGCCCCCATCGACGGGCGCTCGGACGCGACGACGGGCGGCCTCCCTGGTCGGGAGACCGCCCGTCGGCGGTGGCGCGTCCCCGGGACGCGCCGGTGGTTCAGGCGGAGATGCTCTGCGCGAGGACGCCGTCGAGCACGACGGACGCCTCCTCGTCGGTCGACTTCTGCGCGAGCGCGAGCTCCGAGACGAGGATCTGCCGGGCCTTGGCCAGCATGCGCTTCTCGCCGGCCGAGACGCCCGAGTCCTGGTCGCGGCGCCAGAGGTCGCGGACGACCTCGCTGACGCGGCGGACGTCGCCGGATCCCATCTTCTCGGTGTTGGCCTTGAAGCGGCGCGACCAGTTGCCGGCCTCCTCCTCGACGTCGCCCCGCAGCACGTCGAACACGGCCTCCACGCCGGAGCTGTCGATCACGTCGCGCAGCCCGACGAGCTCCGCGTTGTCGACGGGCACGTCGATGACGAGCTCGCTCTGGTGGATCTGGAGGGTGATGTACTTCTTGTCGACCCCCTTGATGGTGCGGGTCTTGACCGCGGTGATCGTGGCTGCGCCGTGGTGGGGGTACACGACGGTCTCCCCTACTTCGAAAATCATGTAGTGCTGTCCTTCGATCCCTCGAGATGTGTGCCGGAGATGTCGCGCACGCGCATGGAGAGCCGCGTGGGCGCCGACGTCCCGCGTCGCGACCTGCCCCGTGGGGCGTCGTCGTGATGCGTGGCCGGTGCACCGAGATCACCGGCCGCCGCGGCGCTCTGCTCGAGGGCGTCCGCGGTGATGGTCCGACCGGTATTCTCTCACGGTTCTCCGGCGCCCAGCGACGCCGTCGGCTCACGCGACGACGGACCGCGGCGGACTGGCTGCCCCGCATGCGGAGCGTGTGGTGCACCCCCTCGGACTTGAACCGAGAACCCACTGATTAAGAGTCAGTTGCTCTGCCAATTGAGCTAGAGGTGCAGGTGAGGACCCTGTCGTTCGGGGTACCGGACCGAGAGATGACACTAGCACCAGGTCGCGGGCGGACGCGAATCGAGGTCCGGGACCGCGCGCGGGCCCCGATGCGGGCGGCCCTACCATGGAGCCCGACACCCCCGAACGAGAGGCTCCCCCATGACCGAGACCGCCCGCCTCGAGAAGGGGCAGACCGCCCCCGACTTCACGCTCCCCGACCAGGACGGGACCCCGGTCACGCTGTCGGACCTCCGCGGCCAGGGCGTCATCGTCTACTTCTACCCGGCGGCCGGGACGCCCGGGTGCACGACCCAGGCCTGCGACTTCCGCGACAGCATGGACGGCCTGCAGGCCGCCGGCTACCGCGTCCTGGGCGTCTCGAAGGACCCGCAGGAGGACCTGGCCCGGTTCCGCGAGGAGCAGGGCCTCGGCTTCACCCTCCTGTCGGACCCCGACCTCGAGGTGCACCGCGCCTACGCCGCCTACGGGGAGAAGTCGCTCTACGGCAAGAAGGTCACGGGCGTCATCCGCTCAACGGTCGTGTTCGACGGCGAGGGCCGCGTGGCCCTGCCGCTCTACAACGTCAAGGCGACGGGCCACGTCGCCTCGCTCCGCAGGAAGCTCGGCATCGACGCCTGAGCGCGCGGCCCCAGCGCGCGCGGGCCGTGGCGCGGCCGCTCAGTCGCGCCGGCGCGTCGCGAGCATCACCGAGCGGGTGAAGAGCAGCACGAGCACCACGGCCGACGGCACGATGAGTCCCCAGCCGATGTCCTGCCGCGCGTCGACGCCCTGGAGGCTGCCCACCCCGACGGCGATCTGCAGCACCTGCCACGTCACGGCCGCCGGCCGCACCCAGCTCCGGCCCCGCAGCACCCCTCGCACGACCGCCCCGAGGAACACGGCGGCGAGCGCCGAGAGCGCGATCAGCGCCACGGCGCTGGCGAGGGACGCCGGGGTGGAGGTCAGCAGGTCGACGACGAGGAGGCCGGTGATGCCCGCCATCCCCAGGGCCTCGAGCCCGAGGAGGACGGTGAGGAGGACGACGGCGGGAGTCCGCCTCGGGCCTTCGGCGCGGTCATCCGGATCGATGGCCCCAGCGGTTCCGGTCACAGCACGTTCCCATACAAAGCTATTGATTGATCGTTGGCTCTATGCGACGATATTCGAGGTCGAGTTCGTTCACAGGGTGGTGAGCAGATCCGGAACCGAGCTTACAAGGAACGCATTCCCGAAGCTGAGCATCTCACGAGGAGGGGCCACGTGCCCCGTCCCGATGCGGTTCCCGGACGCCTCGCCCCACCCCATCCCGCGGCAGATCCGCCGTGCAACGAGTACCGACCTGAGGAGCACCCCTATGGACTGGCGTGACAAGGCAGCCTGCCTGACTGTGGACCCCGAGCTGTTCTTCCCCGTGGGGAACACCGGCCCGGCCGTGGACCAGATCGACAAGGCCAAGGCCGTCTGCGGCCGCTGCTCCGTCACCGAGATGTGCCTGCAGTACGCCCTCGAGACCGGCCAGGACTCGGGCGTCTGGGGCGGCCTCAGCGAGGACGAGCGTCGCGCGCTGAAGCGTCGTGCCGCTCGCGCCCGCCGCGCCAGCTGAGCCACGCTCCACCGCACGACCGACGAGAGCCGGGTAGCCCCACGGGCGGCCCGGCTCTCGTCGTCCCCGGCTGTCGGCCTCAGGCCGTGACGGGGGCCAGCCAGCGCAGCGGCACCTCGATGGTCACCTCGGTGCCGCTGCCCATGAGCGTGTGCCAGTCGATGGTGCCGCCCAGCTCGCCCTGGATGAGCGTGCGCACGATCTGCGTCCCCAGCCCGGTCCCGACCTTGCCCTCGGGCAGGCCCACGCCGTCGTCCCGCACGCTGACGGTGAGCGTCTCCTCGGTGCGCGCCGCCTCGATGGCGACCTCGCCCGAGCGTCCCGCCAGGCCGTGCTCGACGGCGTTCGTCACGAGCTCGGTGAGCGCGAGGGCGAGCGGGGTCGCGTAGGCGCTCGGCAGCACACCGAAGCTGCCCAGGATCTTCGGGTGCACGCGCGTGTTGTGCGCCGACGCCACCTCGGCGATGAGCAGCAGCACGCGGTCGAACACGGCGTCGAAGTCCACGTTCTGGTTGAGGCCCTCGCTGAGGGTGTCGTGCACCACGGCGATCGCTCCCACGCGGCGCTGCGCGTGGCCCAGGGCCTCGCGCGCCTCCTCGGTGTGCGACCTGCGCGCCTGGATCCGCAGGAGGCTCGCGACGGTCTGCAGGTTGTTCTTCACGCGGTGGTGGATCTCACGGATGGTCGCGTCCTTGGTGATCAGCTCCCGCTCCTGGTGGCGGAGCTCTGTCACGTCGCGGCAGAGCACGACCGCGCCGACCCGCTCGCCGTGGCTGCGGATCGGGATCGCGCGGAGGGAGACCGTGACGCCGCGGGACTCGATGTCCGTGCGCCAGGGCGCCCGGCCCGCGACGATGAGCGGCAGCGACTCGTCGACCGTGAGCCGCTTGCCGGTGAGGAGGCTCGACGTGGCGTCGGCGAGCGACTCCCCCTCGAGCTCCTCCGAGAAGCCCATGCGGTTGAACGCGCTGAGGGCGTTGGGGCTCGCGAAGGTCGTGATGCCGTCGACGTCGAGCCGCAGGAGGCCGTCCGACGCGCGCGGCGCGCCGCGGCGCGGTCCGGTCGGCGATCCCAGGTCGGGGAAGTCCCCGTCCGCGATCATCGCGAACAGGTCGTTGGCGCACTCGTTGAAGGTCAGCTCCTGGCGGCTGGGCGTGCGCGTCTCGCTGAGGTTCGTGTGGCGGGTGATGACCGCGATGGGGGTGTCGGTGACCTCGGGACTGCCCTGGGCGAGCCGGCGGAGCACCGGGACCGCGCGGACGCGCGTCGGGGTCTCCTCGTACCAGTCGGGCGCGGACGAGTCGATGATGCGGGCCGTCTCGTGGGCGTCCGTCACCTGCTTGCGCCACTCGGCCTTGATGGGCTGGCCCACGAAGTCGCGGTAGAAGAGCGTGGCCGAGCTCGAGGGTCGTGCGTGCGCGACGGCGACGAAGCTGCCGCTCACGGTCGGGACCCAGAGCACGATGTCCGCGAAGGCCAGGTCCGCGAGGAGCTGCCAGTCGCCGACGAGGAGATGCAGCCACTCGACGTCGGCGTCGGAGGACAGACCCTGGGCATGCACGAGATCGCTGAGCGTGGACACGGCTACAGCCTAGGCGGGTAGCGACCGCTCCTCCCCCGCGTCGTCGACGCCCCGGCGGGAGGACCTGACCGCGCGCCGCGTCCGCCGCGACGCGTCCTCGGGCGGCAGGAGCGTCGAGCGCGTGAACCGCGACCACTCGAGGAGCGCGGGCGAGCGCGGCGCGACGTCGCGGAGCGTCGCTCCGGTGAGAACGGCCTCGTCGAGGGCGTCCCGGTCGTCCGGCACGTACGCCGCGGCCTCCACGGCGCCGAAGCGCAGGAGCGTGCGGCGGACCTGCCCGGCCGCGTCCCAGCCGCCCGCGCTCGGCCGCACGCGGTTGACGAGGACGGAGACCCTCGACGGGTCGACGATCTCGAGGAGCTGGACGTAGGCGCGGAAGAAGCGCGACAGCCCCACGGTGTCGGCGGACACGACGGCGACCACGTGGTCCGCGCCCCGCAGCACCGCGTGCGTCGCCGCATTGCGTCGCGGGGAGAACATGTCGCTGGAGATCTCCTCGTCGTCCTCGAGGTTGAAGGACGCGTCGACGACGGTGTGGTCGCGCCAGCCCCGGCACGCCTGGAGCACGGCCGACACCCGGCCCTCGGCCAGCTCCGGCCACCTGTCCGGCCGCGAGATGCCCGTGAGGACCGAGAACCCGGGCGCCCGGGTCGACGGGTGGTGCTGGGCGATGCGCTCCAGCTCCTCGACGGTGAGGCTGCCCGCCGCGGCGAGCCGACAGGCCGCCGCGAAGCCGGGCGCCTCGTCCAGCAGGCCGAGCGTGGCGGCCACCGTGCCGCCGTGGACGTCGGCGTCGACGAGCACAGTGGGCCGGCCGGCCGCCGCGATCTCCCCCGCGATCGCGACGGCCGTCGTCGTGCGACCCGGCGCACCCTGCGGCCCCCACACGGCGATCACGCGGCCCGTCGGCGCCCCGCCGTCGTCGACGGGAGGAGCCTCCCGGTCCCGGATCACGGGAGCCGGCACGCGCGGACGCCGCACGAGACCGAGGCGGGCGCGCAGGGGACGGAGCCGTGGCCGAGGATCGGC